>NZ_JBEUTW010000058.1:0-14046 GCF_040492675.1 Bacillus sp. AP50 | reverse complement strand
AATAAAGGAGCGATCACAATGACAACCTTACTTAGCAAAGCTAAAAACATATTAGCGACTGACGAAACGATATTATTTTACGCAGCATGTTCATTAGACATATTTATTTATCGTTCCGTCGCAAGGCCAGGATTGCTAATTTTAACGAACAAAAGGCTATTCTTTTATGGGCCAGATGTAAGTAAGAATCCAATATTTGAAGAGTTCTCTTTCGCAAAAATTTCTAATCTAAAAGAACAAAAGCGTCTTTTCAACAATCAAATTGTATTTATGTATGATAACGAATGGAAAAAAATAAAACATATTCAAACAAATGATGTGAGCTCCCTCGTTCAAAAGATACACGAGCAGCTTTCTAAATAAATATATGATTAGCCCTCTATTTCTTACATAGAGGGCTTCTATACTTACACATCTTCTTTTTTCAAGAGCGGTCTCACATGAACAATGACAGTGCGAATAACTGCTAAAATCGGAACCGATATTAGCAACCCTACAATCCCAGCTACCTCTCCCCCAACTAGTAAGGCAAGCATAATAATAACGGGATGCATACGAAGTGACTTACCAACGATGTAAGGCGATAAAATGTTACTCTCCACAAATTGCAAAATCGCAATTGTGATCCCCGCCTTAATAAGTAAACTCGTTGATACTGTTGCTGCAATCATTAACGTCGGGATTGCTCCTAAAATAGGACCGAAGTACGGGATTATATCCGTTACCCCAATAATAATGCCAAGCAATAATGGATATTTCATACCGATAAACCAAAAAGAAAGAGCTGATACTCCCCCTAATACTAAACAAACAAATAACTGTCCTCGAATATAACTTCCAAGTGATTTATCAATTTCTTTCGCAAGCATTTGCCCCGTACCTCGCCATTTACTTGGGACTAGTTTCCAAAAGATATGATAAAACTCACCATAATCTTTTAATATGTAAAATACAATGAACGGTATTAAGAAAATAATGAGCAATGAATCGAGTACACCACGAGCTGTACTCATCACTTTATTTAAAAGCGCTTGAATCTTCGTTTCCACACCCACAAAAAGTTGTTTCACCTTTTCATGAATGAACGAAGGGAAATTCGCCGTTTGTTCTGTAACGCCATCCATCCACGAATCGTACATTTTTGTAAACTGCGGAAATTGTTCATTAATCTCTTGTAACTGTTTAATAACGACTGGTGTTCCTTTATAAATCCCATAACCAATTCCGCCAAAGAAAAGGATATAAATGAGCAAAATGGCAAGTGTACGGGGCATCCCTTCCTTATGAATTTTTTCAATTAAAGGGTGCAATAAATACGCAATAAAACACGCGATAAGAAACGGCGTGATTGCTACTTTAAATACAAAAATAATCGGTGCCCATAGCGGCTTAATTTTTAAAAAGACGAGCAGACAAAGAAAAACAAGTAACAATAATCCTAAACGATATATCCAAATGATTTTAAGATTCTTCACATGAAAAACCTCCTCCACCTTTATTTTGAAAATAAATGGGGTAGGTTATGTGCGAAACTTTTAAAATCTTTTCATACGGACCATACTGTTTTTTAAAGACGTACATATAAATAACATAACAAGGACAACCACCCCTGAGAATACAGCACGAAATAATGTAATCAGGAGGGCTAATTATGGTTTTGTTTATGCTTGGATTATCAGCACTTTTTATGATTCTTGAATGGATTTGTATCGGGTTCGGTATTTGGAAGGGGTTCTTTATTCATTCCTCACGTAAAGAAAAAGCGAAGCAATTATGGCAGTATGGAATACTTGGCGTTGGCTGCTACGGTCTATCTTATCTTTTCTCAGAGATCGGACTTTTTTATTTGCATATGGGTGCATAAAAAAACTCCCTTGTCTACAAGGGAGTTTTTCACTTTATCGAAATGATTATAAGTAAGACTTAATCATCTTACGTGCTTTTTTCATATTGCGTTTTGAAAATACATCTTGCTTACGAGCATATTGATATGCTGCAGCTCCAACACCTAATGCGATTAATGAATTGCGTAGATTCAAAGTAAATCCCCCTTTTCGTTATCCGATCGTTCTTTCATTCTCATCAAATAAATCATCAAGAGAGCTTAGTGAACCATCTTCCTCAACTTGATGCGTATGGATTTTCCCCTTTGAAACCGATAATTCGATATAACAATTCCAGCAATAAAATTGGTTGACACCTATTTTTCCAATGTCTTTCCCTTTGCAATTTGGACAAATAAACATATGGCTTTCATCTCCTTACAGTCTCCCAGATTCTATTCGCCATTATGTCCAAACTGCATTCATTTATACATTTTACTGGAGCCTTTCAACGCTATGCGTTTGAAAGTTTCACTATATAATTTCACCTTGTTACATGAAATCATACGGTGAAATGTTTTCCACGTCCATTTCCTCGCCATTAACTGTGACCATCTGTACTTCTCCTTGTGATTCTTGCAAGCGACTAGCTAAGGTTGTTTGACGCATTGCATCATCAAGGCGATTTACACCAGATTGGAAAGCTGCTTCCTCTCCGCAAATAATAAGGAACTTCTTACTTCTTGTAATACCCGTGTAAATTAAATTACGACGTAACATACGGTTGTAACTTTTCACGATTGGCATAATAACAATCGGAAATTCACTACCTTGTGATTTATGAATAGAACAACAATATGCATGCGTAATTTGATTTAAATCGGGCTTCGTATACGTTACCTCAATTCCGTCAAATGAAACGATAATCATATCTTGTTGCTCAACGTTTTCTTTCGCATAAAACACCGAAACAATTTCCCCAATATCACCATTAAACACTTGGCTCTCCGGCTGATTCACGAGTTGCAGTACTTTATCGCCTCTTCGGTACACAACATCACCGTAAGCAATTTCTTTACTCTTTTCCCTCTTCGGATTAAATACTTGTTGCAGCGCTTCGTTTAATACATTAATACCAGCAGGCCCACGGTACATCGGTGCTAATACTTGTACCTCTCTTGCGCTAAAGCCTTTTGTTTTAGCATTTTCACAAACTTTTTTCACAACCTCAACAATTTGAGCTCCTGTACAGCCGATAAATGAACGATCTTTTTGATTTTGTGCTAAATCTGGTGGTAGAGTTCCATTTTTTATCGCATGGGCAAGTTGAATCACTGATGAGCCTTCCGCTTGACGATAAATTTCAGTAAGCTTCACTGTCGGAACTGCGCCTGCATTTAATAAATCTTTTAATACTTGTCCAGGTCCTACAGATGGCAACTGATCTTCGTCACCTACAACGATAACTTGAATGTTCGTCGGCAACGACTTAAATAGCTGATTTGCAAGCCAAATATCAACCATTGAAAATTCATCGATAATAAGGAGCTTACCTTGGACAGGATCCGTTTCATTACGCTGGAAAGATCCTTCTGGCGTCCAACCAAGTAAACGGTGAATTGTGCAAGCTGGAAGTCCTGTCGATTCACTCATTCGCTTCGCTGCTCTTCCTGTTGGAGCTGTTAATAGTATTGGAAATGGATTATCATCACTGTATTCATTCGGATTTAACGATAACCCGTGTAGTGATGCATACATTTCAACAATCCCTTTAATAACTGTTGTTTTCCCTGTTCCTGGTCCACCTGTCAATAACATCATCGGTTTATGAAGTGCCGTTTGAATTGCTTCTTGCTGAAACGGTGCATATTGTACGTTCAGTTGTTCTTCAATTTCACCTAACGTTTTTAACACTTCTGCTTCTGGAAATGAAGGTGTTTCTTCTTGATTCATAAGCCTGCGAATAGACTTTACAACACCTTTCTCAGAGTAGAATAACGTTGCTAAATACACTCGTTCTTCTTCTATGATGACTTTCCCTTCACTTTGCATCGTTTCAATACAACCTATAATATCTTCCTCAGTCACTCTTCCTTCTTGATTGTTTAAAAGTGACATCGTTTCTCTTACAAGTTGATCTTTCCTCATATAAACGTGACCAAGTTGTAATGAGACATTCTCTAATGTGTAAAAACATCCTGCGCGTACACGGTCGTCATGATTACCCGATATCCCTAACGCACGCCCTATATCATCCGCTCTTCCAAAACCAATCCCGTCCACTTCTTCGATAAGTTGATACGGATTATTACGAATCACTTCTAATGTCATCTCTTTATATTGCTGGTAAATCTTAATAGAAAGTTTCGTTCCAAAACCGTAGCCATTTAAAAAGCTCATTACTTTCTCTAGCCCTTGATGTTCAACAATTGTCTCATATATTTCCTGAGCCTTTTGTTTATTAACAACACCATTTAATGCCTCAGGGTCATCCATAATTTTAGAAATAGCATGTTCTCCGAGATGGTCCACAATTTTTTCAGCTGTACGCTTTCCTATCCCTTTAAATAAATCACTCGCTAAATATTGCACCATACCTGCTTTTGTTTGCGGCAATTCTTTTTTAAATGTTTCAACCATATATTGTTTTCCATACTTTGGATGGTCCTTAAAATGACCTGTCAATGTAAACACTTCATCTTCATGCATGCGGGGAAAATGACCGTTTATCATTACTTTCTTTTCGTCATACGTTTCATTCGTTTCAATGACTTTCATACTGACAACGGAATAGAGGTTTTCTTCGTTGTGGAAAATGGTATGAAGAACTTGCGCTTTTATAAACTTTTTCTCTTCCTCAAACAAATCCATTGCATGTTGATTTCCCATTTTTCCTCTCCTTTCCGGTATTTTCACTTTAATGAGCAGTACATCCCCCACCTTTTTAGATGAGGGATAACTACCCATTAAACTATATTTTTATCTTATTCAGCTTCTTGCTCTAATAAACGAACGCCATTACCCGCTAAAAAGTGATCTGGCTGAATTTCAGTTGCTTTCTTAAATAAAGCGAGAGCCTTCTCATTATTTTCCTCAAATACGTACGCAACACCTAAATTGTAATACGCATCTGCATGCTCCTCATCCATTTCTAATACCTTTTCAAAATAAGGTTTCGCCTCTTGAACGTGTTCTAATCGCGCGAAGCAAAGTCCGCACTGGAATACAGCTTCTACATCGTTTTCATCTAATTCTGTTGCTCTTTGTAAGAATGGTAGTGCAAGACGATCATTTCCAAGCTGTACATGTGTGATACCTAACATAAATGTTACATCAGCTGATTGTAATCCAGCTTGCATTGCTTGTTCAAATACAGCTTTCGCTTCAGTAAATTGCTCTTGGCCATAATATACATTTCCTAAACCATAATAGGCTGCTGCAGATTTATCATCTAACTCTAGTGCACGTTTATAAAATAAAATCGCTCGCTCGCTATCACCTAATACGTCTAATAAATTTGCAAAATTAATGTACCCAAGCGCATCTTTCGGATTTTCTTCGATTGCTTCTGTAAAATTTTTAGCTGCTTCTTCCCAGTTTCCTTCTTGCATATATTGAATACCTGTTTCAAGTTTGTTTGACATGTCCTTCACCTCTACAACAAATTATAACAAAGAATGTATTTTCCAAGCGAACGAAAATTCGCTTTATGTAAAAGAAACCTCTAACCGCTAATCGGCAGAGGCTTCTCATTTATCCTAAATAATCCAATTTCTTACCACTACGGTATACTTCATCAATTGTAGCACCGCCTAAGCACTCATCTCCATCATAGAAAACGACTGCTTGTCCTGGTGTAATTGCACGAATTGGCTCATCACAAAGAATACGAACTGTATTTTCATCAACGATTTGAACCGTTACTTTATTGTCTTCTTGACGATAACGGAATTTCGCCGTGCACTTAAATTCTGTTTCTTTTTCTTTGTTACTTACCCATCCTACATTCGTAGCAATAACTTCATCACCATATAGAAGTTCGTTATGGAATCCTTGATCAACATATAAAATGTTTTCTTTTAGATTTTTCCCAACAGCAAACCATGGGTCACCATTACCACCAATTCCAAGGCCATGACGTTGTCCAATTGTATAATACATTAAACCGTCATGCTTCCCTTTCACTTCACCAGATAATGTTTGCATTACACCTGGTTGTGCCGGTAAGTAGTTACTTAAGAAATCTTTAAAGTTACGCTCACCAATGAAGCAAATACCTGTACTATCTTTTTTCGCCGCTGTCGCTAAGCCAGCTTCTTTCGCCATTTCACGAATTTGCGGTTTCTTTAATTCACCTAACGGGAACATTGTTTTTGATAATTGCTCTTGGCTTAATTGATTTAAGAAATATGTTTGATCTTTATTGTCATCAACACCGCGAAGCATTTTATATTCGCCGTCCATATAAGCAACGCGTGCATAATGGCCTGTTGCCACATAATCCGCACCAAGCGCAATTGCATGCTCTAAAAATGCTTTAAATTTAATTTCTTTATTACACATTACATCTGGGTTTGGTGTGCGACCAGCTCGGTACTCATCTAAGAAGTACGTAAATACTTTATCCCAGTATTGTTTTTCAAAGTTTACTGCATAATACGGAATACCAATTTGGTTACACACTTCAATTACATCATTGTAATCTTCTGTTGCTGTGCAGACACCATTCTCATCTGTATCATCCCAGTTTTTCATAAAAATTCCGATTACATCATAACCTTGCTCTTTTAATAAAAGTGCTGCTACAGATGAATCGACGCCACCGGACATTCCGATGACAACGCGTGTTTCGTGAGGTAGTTTGTTCATCATGTCACCTCCCATACTAATTTTGTGTTAATCGCTTCACGATTTTCACTGTTTCGTACGCCGCTTTTTCAATTTGCTCTTTCGTATTTCCAAGTCCAAAACTAAAGCGTACGGATGAACGTATTTGATCGGAGTCTTTTCCAAACATCGCTACTAATACATGTGATGGATCAATCGAACCAGCTGTACAAGCAGAACCACTTGATACTGCAATACCAGCTAAGTCTAAGTTCACAAGAAACGGTTCAATGTTCATTCCTGTAAAACTTACATTAAGTACATGCGGTAAGCGATGTTCTAAGTTTCCGTTTACCTCGAAAGTAATGCCTTCATTTTTGAAGACAGATACCATTATATCTTTAAACTCTTCATATTGGGCATTTTTTTGCTCACGAGTTTTTTCAGCTATAAGAATTGCATACTGAAGCCCAGCAATACTAGGCACATTTTCCGTACCAGCACGGCGTTTTCTTTCTTGCTCTCCGCCTATTAATAACGGTTCAAATTTCACATTTGCACCAGCGTATAAGAAACCTACACCTTTTGGCCCGTTAATTTTATGAGCTGAAATTGATAATAAATCAATACCAAACTCTTTCACATTAATTTCTACTAAACCGTAAGCTTGTACCGCATCTGTATGGAAATACGCTTGATGCTCTTTTAACAGCTTTCCTATTTCCACAATCGGTTGCATCGTCCCTACTTCATTATTCCCAAACATAACAGATACAAGAATCGTCTCTTCTGTTAATGCCTTTTGTATGTCAGAAACTTGAATGCGCCCTGTTTCATCGACAGGTAAATATGTCACTTCAAACCCTTCACGCTCTAACAATTCGCACGTATGCAAAATCGCATGATGTTCAATTTGCGTCGTTATAATGTGGTTACCTTTATGACGGTTCGCACGTGCTACACCGATAAGCGCTAAATTATCAGCTTCTGTACCACCGCTCGTAAATATAATTTCATTCGGGTTCGCATGAATGCTGCGTGCACACACTCTTCTCGCCTCATCTACTGTGTGACGAGTTTGACGTCCATAAAAGTGAATACTAGACGGGTTCCCGAATATTTCTGTCATATATGGAATCATCTTTTCGACCACTTCTGGGTGAGTCGGAGATGTCGCAGCATGATCTAAGTAAATGCGTTCCATTAAATCTCCTTCTTTCCAAATCGTTTCACAAGGAATTAAATGTAAAACATATAGCCCCCGTGATTTTCTTCCTCATAACGTACTAAATCTTCTAACGTTGTACTATCTAACACTTCTTGCACCGCATCACGAACACGCATCCATAATTGGCGTTGTGCTGGTTCTTCTTCTTCTATCATTTCTACAACACTAATCGGACCCTCTAATACACGGATTACATCTCCAGCTGTAATGTTAGCCGGCTGATCTGATAGTACATATCCGCCATATGCTCCCCGCGTACTCTTTACTAGACGCGCGTTACGAAGTGGTGAAATTAATTGCTCTAAGTAATGTTCCGATAAGTCATGTGCCTGCGCAATTGATTTTAATGAAATCGGACCTTCACCAAACTTTTTTGCAAGATCAATCATAATTGTTAAGCCATAGCGGCCTTTCGTTGAAATTTTCATCTATTTTGCACCTCTTTTCAAATTTTCACTTCTATTGGTTATATCTTATTTATAAAAAGAACACAATTTAAAATCCTATGAAATTATAGCATAATATAGTATTATAAGAAATTTCAACTTGTGTATCAAAATGATAACATAAAATCACATTGAAAAACTCGGGAATTATTACAATTGAAAGAAAAATGAAAATATTATCCTTTATTTTTCCCATAAAACAGCATCCTATTTCAAATTTCGTAGAAAAAAATGATACGATAGAACGAGATTATATATTAAGGGAGACGGTCCAAATGAAACAACCACTCGCACATCGAATGCGCCCTACAAATATTCAAGAAATTATTGGGCAACAACATTTAGTTGGTGAAGGAAAGATTTTATGGCGAATGGTCCAAGCCAATCATTTTCAATCTATGATTTTATACGGTCCTCCAGGTACAGGAAAAACATCCATTGCCAGTGCAATTGCTGGAAGTACCGGTACCCCGTTTCGTCTATTGAATGCTGTTACTCACAATAAAAAAGATATGGAAGTTGTCGTACAAGAAGCGAAGATGCATCGACACCTCGTTTTAATTTTAGATGAAGTTCACCGTCTAGATAAAGCAAAGCAAGACTTTCTATTACCTCACTTAGAAAGCGGACTTCTTACTTTAATTGGTGCAACGACAAGTAATCCATTCCATGCAATAAACTCCGCTATTCGAAGCAGGTGTCAAATTTTCGAATTACACGCACTAACAGAAGATGATATTTTAATTGGGTTAAAAAGAGCTTTAGAAGATAAAGAAAAAGGCCTTGGAGAATATGCTGTAACGGTAACAGATGAAGCACTACATCACTTTGCAAACGCCTCTGGTGGTGATATGCGTTCCGCTTATAACGCACTTGAGCTTGCTGTATTATCTAGCTTTACTACAGACGATCAAGCGGCTGAAATCACACTCGAGATTGCAGAAGAATGCTTACAAAAGAAGAGCTTCGTTCACGACAAAGGCGGCGATGCTCATTATGACGTATTATCAGCATTTCAAAAATCAGTGCGCGGAAGTGATGTAAATGCAGCGCTCCATTATTTAGCACGCCTTATTGAAGCAGGTGATTTACAAAGTATTGGCAGACGCCTTCTTATTATGGCTTATGAAGATATTGGACTTGCTAGCCCACAAGCTGGACCACGTACACTAGCTGCAATTGAATCAGCTGAACGAGTTGGATTCCCAGAAGCACGCATCCCACTTGCAAATGCCGTTATCGAGCTATGCTTATCACCAAAATCAAATTCAGCTTATAAAGCACTTGATGCTGCATTACACGATTTACGCAACGGTCAAACAGGTGACATTCCAAGCCATTTAAAAGATAGTCATTACAAAGGCGCAGAATCACTTGGAAGAGGCATTGGATATTTATATCCACACGACCATCCAAACGGCTGGGTAAGGCAACAATACTTACCTGATAAAATAAAAAACAAGCAATATTATAAACCGAAAACGACAGGGAAATTTGAGCAAGCACTTTCTACTGTTTATGAAAGATTACAAACTTCGAATAAAACGAAAAATAAAGGGTAACATAAACGAAAACGTCACCATTATGGAGGCTTCGCTTATGAAAACACGTCAAGATGCATGGACAAAAGAAGATGATCTCCTTTTAGCAGAAACTGTTTTACGACATATTCGCAGCGGAAGTACACAAATAAAAGCATTTGATGAAGTCGGCGATACGTTGAACCGGACTTCAGCAGCTTGCGGCTTTAGATGGAATGCTGAAGTAAGACCGAATTACGAAGATGCTGTGCAGCTTGCGAAGAAACAACGTAAAGAATTAAAGCGCTCTGAAGCTAAAATAGAAAAAAATCAGTTCACGAAAACGAAACAACTCGTAATCGATGCTGAGTTTTCTGAAGATATTACGCCAAGTAAACAAGAACTTACGATGCAAAATGTCATCTCATTTTTGCAAAACTTGGAGCATAATAACCCTTCACTCGCAAAGTTGCAAACTGAAAATGATGTATTACAAGCTCAGCTCACTTCTCTGCAAAAAACGAATCATGAACTTGAAACGAAATTAGCGGTACTCACAAAAAAACAACAAGCAATCGAAGAAGATTACGCGATGCTTGTTCGAATTATGGATCGTGCTCGAAAACTTGTTTCGGTCGAAGAGCAAGAAGAGCAAATTGCCCCGATTTTCAAAACCGATCAAAACGGGAATTTAGATATTATTTATTCTGCTGAGAATTAAAAACAGGGATGTCACTTTTTTGACTGAGTGACATCCTTGTTTGTTTTCGGTAAATCATATATATACATGTCGGTAAATGAAATTATATTAACGATTTTTCGAATATATCTATCGTAACTTGCAATATATCAACGATTTTTCGAATATATCTATCACAATTTGCAATATATCAACGATTCAATAAAGGATATCGATTTAACGACAAAGATTGACAATATTAGCATCTTCTATAATAGGGGGATGTTTCAAAATGTTTTTCGGGGATATCTTCTTACTTTTTATTTCCCGAAAAAGAACAAACTCAAAGGTCTGACATCATCCTATTTATCCACAAGTTTATACACATATCCACCTTTATAAAATAAACCTTAAAATAACTTTTCCACATTATCCACAATCAATAAAAAAGTTATCAACATTTTATATACACAATAAAACCCACATTATCAACAGACAATATGGGTTTTATCCACAACCTGTGGTTAATTATGTGTATAACTATGCTTCAATATCTAATCCTGGATTTGCATTTAAGGCTAATGTTGCACGCTTACCTTGTTCATAAGCAATTGTCCCTGCCGCTGCAATCATCGCTGCATTATCTGTGCATAAAGATAGCGGCGGAATAATTAATTCAATGTTTTCTTTTTGTGCAAATTCCTCTTCTAATCGCGCACGAAGTCCTTTATTAGCAGCTACTCCACCAGCAAGAAGTAATTGCTTTACATTATAAGCTTCTGCTGCACGAGCTGCTTTCGTTACAAGTACATCTATTACACTTTCTTGGAAACTTGCCGCTAAATCTTCTGGCGCAATTTCTATACCGCGTTGTTTTGCGTTATGCACAGTGTTGATAACTGCTGATTTCAATCCACTAAAGCTAAAATCATATGAATCCGGTTCTAGCCATGCACGAGGCAAATCAATTGTCGGTTCTCCTTCATGTGCAAGGCGATCAATATGAGGACCACCTGGATATGGCATAGATAACGTACGAGCTACTTTATCATATGCTTCTCCAGCTGCATCGTCTCGTGTTTCACCAATTACTTCGAATGAACCATGTTCTTTCATATAAACAAGTTCCGTATGCCCACCAGATACAACAAGTGATAATAACGGGAATTGAACTTCTTTTACTAAACGGTTCGCATAAATATGACCAGCAATATGATGAACACCGACTAACGGAATATCATGTGCAAACGCTACTGCCTTCGCTGCATTTACTCCAATTAGAAGTGCTCCTACTAAACCAGGACCTTCTGTTACAGCAATTGCATCAATATCATCAAATGTGATGTTTGCTTCCTTTAAAGCTTCTTCTAACACAACTGTAATTTCTTCTACATGATGACGGGATGCAATCTCTGGTACAACGCCGCCAAAACGTTTATGACTTTCAATTTGTGATGCAACGACATTCGCAATAATTTCCGTTCCATTTTTAACAACTGCTACTGCTGTTTCATCACAACTTGTTTCAATACCAAGTATAATCGTATTTTTTTCCATTATATATTCACCCACATTACGAGACCATCTTCCTGATTGTCTGCATAGTATCGTTTACGAATCCCACCATTTTGAAATCCGTATTTTCTGTATAACTGCTTTGCTACTTCATTTGATACACGTACTTCAAGTGTCATTGTTTTTACCCCTAGTTCTTTCGCTTCAGAAATAACTGCTTTCAATAGGGCATCTCCTAACTTTTGACCTCGGTATTCTGGCAAAATAGCTATATTTGTTATATGTGATTCATCAATAATTATCCACAATCCACAATACCCGACTACACGACCATCTTTTTCTAACACAATATAATGTGCATGTTCATTCATCGTTAATTCACGGTGAAAGGCATCTGCAGTCCAAGGAGTTGAAAAAGACGCTTCTTCAATAGCTACAATTTGAGCAATATCATCAAGCTCCATCTTTCTAAATATCATATCCATCTTCTGCAAGCTCCTACTTGTTTTGACTTTCTAACCACTTTGTTTCAGCTTCAGCTAAACGAAGATAGCTTGGAACAAACGTATGCACATCTTGTTCTTCTTTTTGTAATCCTAAGAATGCTAGCTCACTTGGTCTTGGGTTATTTTTAGTAAATGGAGCGAATACAGCTTGATCACCTAAATGTTCTATAATTGTTTCTTTATGCAATTTAACATCGTTACCGATAAATAAAACAGGCTGTCCTTTATCTTTTAACATTTGCAACCAGTCCACAATAAGAATAATTCGGTCTTCTTCTATTGAAGTTAACTGCTCTCCTTCATATGTATATAACCCAGTATAAATTTGCCTACGTCTTCCATCAAATAAAGGACAAATTAACCCGTTAAAGTTAGCACCGTTTGCAGCTACTACCTCTAAACTTGATACACCTACAATTGGTATTTGAAGTGACCAAGCTAATGTTTTCGCCGCTGTCACGCCTATGCGAACACCTGTATAGGATCCAGGTCCAGCAGCTACAACGATTTTAGTTAATTCCTTCGGTTTTACGCCACACTCTTTTAACAGTTTCTCTACAGCTGGCATAAGACGTACAGAATGGTTTTTTGTTAAATTTGTAATGATTTCCCCAATTACGTTTCCTTCCTCAATAAGGGATACACCCATTACGTAATTTGAAGTATCAATTGCTAGTACTTTCATCTTGTAATAGCTCCTCACATAATCTAATATAGCGATCTCCAATTGGCTCAAGTATAATTTTTCTTGTGTCATCTCCAGCATGGAATAAACTAATTTGTAACTTTTCATTCGGTAAATATGCTTCTATTAAATGAGCCCATTCTACTACCGTAATTCCTTCACCGTAGAAATATTCATCAAAGCCTAAGTCCTCTTCACTTTCTGCTAAGCGATACACGTCCATATGATATAGCGGTAATCTTCCTTTATATTCTTTGATGATATTAAAGGTAGGACTATTTACAACTCTTTTCACTCCAAGACCTTTTGCTAGTCCCTTTGTAAAAGTCGTCTTACCAGCTCCAAGATCTCCTTCTAAAATAATTACGTCTTGTGCCTCTACGAGCTTACCTAGTTTTTCTGATAACCTTTGTGTTTCCTCAGAAGATTTTGTTGTTACTTCATATTTACTCACAGACTTCACCTACTTTACTCACAATGTTCTCTGCTCTTTATTATACAGGTTTTGAATATATAAAAAAGTCCTTAGGAGTTGTCCTAAGGATAGTTTGACTGTCTTTATTAGTTTTTTGTTAAAACAAATAAAAAAATACGAAACAACTTGTTTCGTTCTTTTCTTTATATGAAATGGCGGTCCCGACCGGGGTCGAACCGGCGATCTCCTGCGTGACAGGCAGGCATGTTAACCACTACACCACGGGACCATTTGGTTGCGGGGACAGGATTTGAACCTGCGACCTTCGGGTTATGAGCCCGACGAGCTACCGTGCTGCTCCACCCCGCGACAATATAAATAGCTTGGCGACGTCCTACTCTC
>NZ_JBEUTW010000057.1:0-75171 GCF_040492675.1 Bacillus sp. AP50 | reverse complement strand
CTCACCAATCGGGCTGCCCGTTAATGAGGGATAAAATCAAAAAAAAAGAAAATTTCTCCACTCTGAATGTTACGTTGTAAGTAAGAATATTTTATAGATGGTTGTTATATGAATTTCAAAAAATATTAGGGTTCATTAAAAAATGAATTAATAAATGAGGAAATACGAAAGTAAATTGGCTTTAGTCAAGAAATTTCGAATGTTATAAAACAAATTATCGACAGTAATATCCGGCCATTTTATGCAACTGATGCAAAATCTAAAATAGTTAGAATCTCTTTCGTTACCTTTGAGGATTATGCTGAAGAGCAAGCTATAAAACTTCAATCTGATTTTCAGAAGGTTCGGTACTTAGCTTTTATTTGCGAAAGAAGTTTTAGTCAAGGAAGTAAGAATAGGTGTAGAATCGGAATTATACAAGGAAATAATAAATTGAAACTTTAACTAGAGGGGTTTCTATCACTTATAGAAACCCTTTTTAAGCAATATAGCGTTTCTCCTTAATAAGAACAATAAAAAAACGTCTCATACGAAATGAGACGTTTTTTTACGCTAATAGCTGGATAACCAGCTTATTCACAAGTGATCCGTCTGTTTTACCTTTTACTTTCGGCATAACAGCAGTCATCACCTTACCCATATCTGCTTTAGAAGTCGCACCAACTTCAGAAATAACTTGCTTGATTACATCAACTAGTTCTTCTTCAGTTAATTGCTCTGGCAAATATGCGCTTAAAATCTGAATTTCACTTTGCAGTTTATTAACAAGGTCTTCACGACCAGCTTTTTTAAATTCAAGGAGGGAGTCCTTATACTGTTTTACTTCACGAGCTAAAACTGTTATTTCCTCTTCTTCAGTAAGAGTATGTTGCAGTTTAATACCTTCATTTTGTAAAGCAGCCTTAACCATACGAATAACGGTTAATTTTTCTTTTTGTTTATTCTTCATCGCTTGTTTCATATCATCGTTTAAACGACCGAGAAGACTCATAACTTACACCCTCTCTTAGAATTTACGCTTTCTTGCCGCTTCAGATTTCTTCTTACGTTTTACACTTGGTTTTTCATAAAACTCGCGCTTTCTTGCTTCAGCAAGTGTACCAGTTTTAGAAACCGATCTTTTAAAACGGCGAAGTGCATCCTCCAAAGACTCGTTTTTACGAACGACTGTTTTTGACATTCTCTTTCCCTCCCTCCGAAACATCACACTTACATACTAACTTCAGCATGCAAAAAGAAACACTTCTTCAGCATGTCTTTTACGATTATAATACATTTTATCACTTCAGGTCAACTATTTGGCAGAATAAAAGAAGAATAGAAGCATTTCCTTTTCAAAAGTTATGCAAATAGCTAGTATCCTTTACTGATGAAGACAACTATATTTTTATCATTTCATCTTTTTTCATACAGGGATGCATGAAACGCCTCCCCACCTTATAGTACTTAACCGCTTCAAATAAAGAAAGCATGCAAACCGTTTCCGGTTGCACGCTCTTTTTATGCGCTAGCTGATTCTTTTTTTACATCATCTTCAAGAACACGAACAAATTGCGCTTCGTTATATGGATAACCAGCTTTCGTAATTTTCACTTTCACTAGCTTACCAATTAATTCTTCTGATCCTTCAAATACAATTTTCAAGTAGTTATCTGTATACCCTACATATAACCCTTCACGGTCGCCGTCTTTAAATTGCTCTTCTGGAATGATTTCAAGCACTTCACCTTCAAACGCTGATGCATATTCTTTCGCTAATTGATTAGATAGCTCAATTAAACGATGAACACGATCATTCTTCACATCTTCAGGAACTTGATCTTCCATGCGTGCTGCAGGTGTTCCTGTACGTTTTGAGTAAGGGAACACATGTAACTCAGAGAAGCGGTTCTCTTTAATGAAATTGTATGTTTCCATGAATTCTTCTTCTGTTTCACCTGGGAAACCAACGATTACGTCAGATGTAATCGCAAGGCCTGGTAACGCTTCTTTCAAACGATCTAAACGCTCTTGGAAGAACTCCATCGTATATTTACGACGCATACGTTTTAATACAGTATTAGAACCAGATTGCAACGGAATATGCAAGTGGCGTACAACTACTTCAGATTTATCTAACACTTCAATTACTTCATCTGAAATTTGACTCGCTTCAATAGAAGAAATACGAAGACGTTTTAATCCGCCTACTTCCGCTTCCATATCACGAAGTAATCCAGCTAAGTTATAATCTTTTATGTCTTCGCCGTATCCACCTGTATGAATACCCGTTAATACGATTTCTTTATAGCCTGCATCCACTAATTGTTGTGCTTGTTTAATAACTTCTTTTCCATCACGAGAACGCATTAAACCACGCGCCCAAGGAATGATACAGAATGTACAGAAGTTATTGCAACCCTCTTGTATTTTTAAAGACGCACGTGTACGATCCGTGAAATAAGGTACATCAAGTTCTTCGTACACACGTGTTTTCATAATATTACGGACAGCATTAATTGGTTGACGCTCTTTACGGAATTCTTCGATGTAACCTAACATCTTTTCACGATCCTGTGTACCAACTACAATATCTACACCCGGAATCGCCATAATTTCAGCTGGAGATGTTTGTGCATAACATCCCGTTACGCAAATAACTGCATCTGGATTTTGACGCACAGCACGTCTGATTACTTGACGGCTTTTTTTGTCCCCAGTATTCGTTACTGTACATGTGTTAATAACATATACATCAGCTTTCTTTTCATATTCTGTTCTTTCATAACCACCTTGTTTAAACAATTGCCAAATGGCTTCTGTTTCATAGTGGTTTACTTTACAACCTAACGTATGGAACGCAACAGTTGACATTGATCATCACCCCATCAATTCAAAATGATACGAAGCAGCACTTAACGCGTATAACGGCGCCGTTTCTGTTCTTAAAATTCTTGGTCCTAAACTACATGGTACAAATTTATGTTCACGAAGCGCTGTAATCTCTTCCTCAGCTAAACCGCCTTCTGGGCCAAATACAATCAATAGCTTTTGACCTGGTTTCATTGTCGTTAAAGCTTTCGCAAAATTAGATTTCTCACCTTGTTTTGCTTCCTCTTCGTAAGCAACAAGACAAACATCATACTCACCACTCATTGAAAGCAATTGCTTAAATGATGCCGGAGCATGTACTTCTGGAATTTCACTTCTATGTGATTGTTCCGCAGCTTCTTTCACAATTTTTCTTAAACGCTCAACTTTTTTATCAGCTTTTTTCGCATCCCATTTTACGATAGAGCGAGATGCTTGAAATGGTAAGAATGCAGCCGCCCCAAGCTCAGTTCCTTTTTGAAAAATTAACTCTAGCTTGTCTCCTTTTGGCAGTCCACTTGCAATCGTCACGAAAACAGGAAGTTCACTTGACGCCTCTACCCATTCTACAATAGCCGTATTAATAAATTCACTGGTAATTTCATCAATTGAACATACTGCTGTTTTTCCGTTTACACAGCAATAAATATGATCACCAGCTGACATACGCATCACTCTTGCGATATGATGTACGTCATCACCTACAATGCGAATACTTGTCTCATTTACATATTTCTCTTCTACAAAATAACGTTGCATATAATCACCTTAGTAGAGTTTCGTTCCTTTCGTAAGTCAACACTTACGAAAAGAACGAAACGTTATCATTTTTCATATAACAAACGGCAAGTCTCTCACCTTATAGTGAGAGACTCCCCTTTTCATTATAGACTAAAATCTATATTACGCATTTCGTGCAATAATTGCTACCCAATCTTCCATTCGTAACACTTCTTCAATTGTAAATCCAGCTTGTTCTAACGCCTCAGAAATTACTTTTTCCTTCGCAGCAATAATGCCCGATGTAATAAATAATCCACCTGACTTCACAACTCTTGCTGCATCTTCAGGGAATAATAGAATAATTTCTGCTAATAAGTTAGCTACGATTAAATCAACAGGACCTTCAATGCCTTCTAAAAGACTATTTTGTCCAACAGACACGATATCATCTGTTTTATTTAAACGTACATTCATTTCTGCACTTTCAACCGCAACCGGATCTAAATCATATGCTTGAACAGAAGACGCACCTAATTTTGCAGCCGCAATACTAAGTACACCGGAACCTGTTCCTACATCAATAATAGTGTCACCTGGCTGTACTGTTTTTTCTAAAGCACGGATACACATCGTTGTTGTCGGATGAGTTCCTGTACCAAACGCCATACCCGGGTCTAATTCAATGATTTTTTCATCAGGAGAAGATGGTGTATATTCTTCCCAAGTCGGTACGATTGTGAATGTATCAGAAATTTGTACTGGATGGTAATATTTTTTCCAAGCAGTAGCCCAATCTTCTTCATTGACTTCGTTAACGGTAATATTTCCAGTACCAATTTCGATGTCGTAAGATGGAAGCACATCAATAGATGATTTTACACCTGCAATCGTTTCATGTAAAGAATCCGTTTGCGGGAAATACGCTTTTATTAATACACCTTCCGCCGGATATTCATCTGGGTTCAATGCATAAATTTCACCATATTGTTGCTCGCGCTCTTTCGTTAACTCCGCTGGATCCTCAATCGCAACTCCACTAGCACCAGCTTCATGTAAAATATGAGAGACAGCTTCTACTGCTTCTTCTGTTGTATGAATACTAATTTCTGACCATTTCACAATTTACCAACTCCATTTTTTATTTCCATTATTCCCCTTTGAAAGCACGTTTAAGCTTTCCGAATAAACTATCATCCTGCTCTTCTTGTCCTGCAAATTCACGTAATAAATCTTTTTGCTGCGAAGTCAATTTCGTCGGTACAACAACACGAACGACTACATATTGATCTCCTTGGCCGTATCCACGTACGTTCGGAGCACCTTTTCCTTTTAAGCGGAATTCTGTTCCAGTTTGTGTTCCTGCTGGAATTTTCAGCTTCACTTTACCATGAACAGTAGGAACTTCCACTTCATCACCAAGCGCCATTTGCGCAAATGTTAATGGCATTTCGCAAATAATGTGATCTCCTTCACGCTCGAAGAATTCATGATTTCTTACATGAACGACAACATATAAGTCTCCTGCTGGTCCGCCATTTACGCCGGCTTCACCTTTTCCAGACACACGAATTTGTTGACCATTATCGATACCCGCTGGAATTTTAACATTGATTTTTTTACGTTTACGAACTTTACCTGAACCGTGACATGTCGTACATTTTTCTTTAATAATTTGTCCAGTTCCTGAACAATGACCACAAGCTTGACGGTTTACGATACGACCAAACGGTGTGTTTTGTTCTACACTCACTTGACCAGAGCCTGAACAATGTTTACATGTTTCTTTTGAAGTTCCTGGTTTTGCTCCACTACCTTTACAAGTATCACATGGATCTTCTACTGGAATTTCCACATTTAATTCCTTACCAAAAATAGCTTCTTCAAAATCTAAAGTGACTTGATATTGTAAGTCAGCACCTTGGCGCGGAGCATTTGGATCACGACGTCTGCCGCCGCCACCGCCAAAGAAAGAACTAAATATATCTTCAAAACCGAAGCCACCGCCGAAGTCTCCTCCGCCGCCAAATCCACCGAATCCTTGATTTGCACCAGCATGACCAAATTGATCGTACTGTGCACGCTTTTGATCATCACTTAACACTTCGTATGCTTCTTGTACTTCTTTAAACTTTTCAATTGCATTTTCTTCTTTGCTTACGTCTGGATGGTATTTTTTAGCCAAACGACGATACGCTTTTTTAATTTCATCTGTTGAAGCGCCCTTGCTAAGTCCAAGGACCTCATAATAGTCTCGTTTACTCATAAATTTACAACCCCCGAATCTTTCACATAAACGTAATTTTAACACCGAAAGAAAGTGCTTTGCAACAAAGTTTCCTCACTTACAGTATGCAAAGCGAAAAACTTAAGATCCTCACACATCGCTTCTCATTCGTGAAAAAAGCCAAAGTCAAGGCACGCTTGACTTTGACTTTTTGTCATCTTACTTATTATGTTTACAGTTGAATTACTTGTCTTCTTTTACTTCTTCAAACTCAGCGTCAACTACATTGTCTTTCTTTGCGCCAGCGTCTTGTGCACCTTGCGCACCTTCTGCTTGACCGGCAGCTGCTTGAGCCTGCTCGTATAATTTAACAGTTAATTGTTGTACGATTTCTTGTAAAGCATCTTTTTTCGCACGAATTTCTTCAAGCTCGTTTTTCTCAATTGCAGCTTGTAATGCTTCTTTCGCTTCTGTTGCTTTTGCAACTTCAGCTGCATCTACTTTACCTTCTAAATCTTTTACAACTTTGTCTGTTTGGAATACAAGTTGGTCAGCTTCGTTACGAAGTTCTACTTCTTCCTTACGTTTTTGGTCAGCGTCAGCATTTGCTTCCGCTTCTTGTACCATACGTTCTACTTCTTCATCAGAAAGACCTGAAGAAGATTGGATTGTAATAGCTTGCTCTTTGCTTGTTCCTAAGTCTTTCGCACGTACGTTAACGATACCGTTCGCATCAATATCGAATGTTACTTCGATTTGTGGAATACCACGTGGTGCTGGTGGAAGGTCAGTTAATTGGAAACGACCTAACGTTTTGTTGTCAGCTGACATTGGACGCTCACCTTGTAATACGTGAATGTCTACTGCTGGTTGATTATCAGCAGCTGTCGAGAATACTTGTGACTTACTTGTTGGAATTGTAGTGTTACGCTCGATTAATTTCGTGAACACGCCACCCATAGTTTCAATACCTAAAGAAAGTGGAGTTACGTCTAATAATAGAACGCCTTCTACATCACCAGTAAGTACGCCACCTTGAACTGCAGCACCTAATGCTACAACTTCATCAGGGTTTACACCTTTATATGGCTCTTTACCAGTTTCACGTTTAATAGCTTCTTGTACAGCTGGGATACGAGTAGATCCACCAACAAGAATAACTTTATCTAATTCGCTTGGAGCAAAACCAGCGTCTTTTAATGCACGACGAGTTGGCTCTAATGTTCTTTCAACAAGACCTGCTGAAAGCTCTTCGAATTTCGCTCTTGTTAACGTTAATTCTAAGTGTAATGGACCAGCAGCTCCAGCACTAATGAATGGTAATGAAATTTGAGTTTGTGTTACACCAGAAAGATCTTTTTTCGCTTTTTCAGCTGCATCTTTCAAGCGTTGAAGCGCCATTTTATCTTGGCTTAAATCAATGTTATTTTCTTTTTTGAACTCAGCTACTAAGTGATCGATGATAACTTGGTCAAAGTCATCGCCACCAAGACGGTTGTCACCAGCAGTTGAAATAACTTCGAATGTGCCGTCTGCTAACTCAAGGATAGATACGTCAAATGTACCGCCACCTAAGTCATATACTAAGATTTTTTGTTCTTCGTCTTGTTTTTCTAAACCGTAAGCAAGTGCTGCTGCTGTTGGCTCGTTAATAATACGCTCAACTTCTAAACCAGCGATACGACCAGCATCTTTCGTTGCTTGACGCTCTGCATCGTTGAAGTATGCAGGTACTGTAATAACAGCTTTCGTTACTGTTTCACCTAAGTATGCTTCAGCAGAAGCTTTTAAGTTTTGTAAAATGATTGCAGAAATTTCTTGAGGTGTATAATCTTTACCTTCAACTTCTACTTTGTAGTCTGTACCCATATGACGTTTAACAGACATGATTGTATTTGGGTTTGTAATTGCTTGGCGCTTTGCAACTTCCCCAACTTGACGTTCTTCATTTTTGAAAGCTACAACAGAAGGTGTTGTACGGTTTCCTTCTGGATTTGGGATAACCTTTGGTTCTCCACCTTCCATAACAGCTACACAAGAGTTTGTTGTACCTAAGTCAATACCGATAATTTTACTCATGGCGAATCCTCCTAGTTTTATGTAAATTATTGATTTACTTTTACCATTGATGGGCGAATCACACGGTCTTTTAGTTTATAACCTTTTTGGAATTCTTCCACAACCGCGTTTGATTCAAATTCACTATCTTCCACTTGCATAATAGCTTGGTGTTCATTAGGATCAAACTGTTTACCAACAGCTTCAATCACTTCCACACCTTCTTTAGTCAGCGCTTCTAACAATTGACGATGCACCATTTCCATACCTTGTAACAAGGATTTCGTTTGCTCATCAGTCGCTTCCACTTGCATTGCTCTTTCAAAATTATCAAGAGCTGGCAAGATGTCTGAAACTAGACTTTGTGCTCTATATTTTTCAGCAGCCTGTTTATCCATTTGGACACGGCGCTTATAATTTTCAAAATCAGCTTGTAGACGTAATGTGCGACCTTCCGTTTCCGTTAGTTTCGCTTGTAGCTCATCTACTTTTTCTTGTAAAAGAGCAGCCTCACTTTTTTCTTCTACAGTTTCTTCACTGTTTTCTGGCGTGACAGCTTCTTCAACTTGCGCTTCTTTTACTTCTTCTACCACTTGTTCGTTACGCTCTTCCACAATATTCACCTCCTTAAAAGGTATTAGGTATCATGCATAGCATGATTACCTAAGCATTATATATTACACACAGCAATGAAAATTTCATCACTTGAGCGAATGTATTACTCTCATTTACTTTTTAAGTCCATCAGTAAATTGTCTCGTAAATAACTGTAACAAACTAATTACACGAGAATATTGCATTCTCGTAGGACCTAAAATAGCAATTGTTCCAAGTTGCTCTTCGCCGATTGAATATGTTGCAGAAATTAAACTACAATCCTCCATAGCCGTCGAAGAGTTTTCCCTACCAATTTTCACTTGAATCCCGACTTGTTTATGACGCAAAATGTCATAAAATTCGGCTTCATTATCAATCATGGTAAGTAAAGATCTAACCTTTTGAATGTCATGGAACTCTGGCTGCGAAAGCATATTTGCTTTTCCTCCAAAGTATATCTTTTCCGATAACGGAACTTGAAATGTACCATCCAACATTTTTATTGCACTATCGTAATTATGAACATACCCACGTAAAACTGTAACAATCTCCTTAAAGATTTTATTATGAAGTTCTTCCATCGGTACGCCAGATAGCTTTTCATTTAAAATATTAACCATTTTTTCTAAATCTGATAAATCAACAGATTCCGGAACGGTAATCGTTTTACTTTGTACATGCCCTGTATCGGTTACAATAATAGCGACAGCAGTTTGACGATCAAGCGGCACAATTTGTACATTTTTAAGTTTATTTGTACTTAACTTCGGTCCAAGAACAATGGCCGTATAATTCGTAAGTTCTGATAAAATTTGAGCAGATTGTTGTGCAATTTTTTCCGCTTCAAAAATTCTTTCAGCAAATAAATCTTTAATTTGTACAATTTCAGCGTTCGGTAAGTTTTGCGGTGCTAAAAGATGGTCTACATAAAATCGGTAGCCTTTCTCAGAAGGAACACGTCCAGAAGAACTGTGCGTTTTTTCAATAAAACCTAATTCTTCTAAGTCCGCCATTTCATTTCGAATAGTAGCTGAACTAAATGTAATTTCATCTTTTTTAGCCAACGTTCTAGACCCAACGGGCTGCGCTGATCCAATAAAGTCATCAATAATTGTTTGTAAAATTAAGAGCTGACGTTCCGTAAGCATCTCATCATCACCTCTGTTAGCACTCTTTGTCTTTGAGTGCTAAATCTATTAATAACTTACCAAAATTGACATTCAATTGTCAACGGAAACGTCACGAAATAATGAAACTTTTTCACGCCTATGGAACATTTAATTAGTCAATCAAAAATGATTGGAATACTTCATTCCCTAATAATTTTCCTTTTCGCGTTAAACGCACATGTCCATCTTCCTCTTCAAGCAATCCCTGCTCTTGGTTGCTTTGTAACTGCTTCGCGAAAACTTGATCCATCTCTACATTAAATTTATTGCGGAACGCCGTTTTAGAAACACCTTTTGTTTTTCGAAGCCCTAAGAACAGCTCTTCTTCCATTCTTTCTTTCTCCGTCACTTTGTGAACATCTAAATACGGAAATCCTGTTTCATCAATTTTATTAAAATATTGCTTCAGCGGACCTACATTTTGAATACGTTCCCCGTTCACATAACTATGAGCTCCAGCTCCAAATCCATAATACTCTTCATTATTCCAGTATGTGAGATTATGTCTACTTTTATTGTCACCTTTTGAGAAATTACTAATTTCATACTGGTTATAACCGTGTTTCTCCATTTCATCCATTACTATTTCATACATTTTCGCTTCATGGTCTTCACCCGGAAGACGCAATTTCCCTTTGTTCATTAAGTTATAAAACACTGTTTTAGGTTCCACAATTAATGAATATGCAGAGAAATGTTGTACACCAAGCGTAAAAGCAATATCTAATGTTTCTTTTACATCTTCTATCGTCTGTCCTGGCAAAGCATAAATAATATCTACATTAATATTTTTAAATCCTACTTCCTGTGCTTCTCGAATCGCGAGGAATGCATCTTCCCTCGTATGCTTGCGCCCGATTTTCTCAAGCAGTTCATCACGGAACGTTTGCACACCAAAACTAATTCGATTCACTCCACCTTCTAGCAGTACATTCAACTTCTCTTTCGGCAGATCTCCTGGATTCGCTTCAAATGTTAATTCACAATTTGGGGCGAACGGACGCAAATGACGATTAATAATCTCGAGTAATTTTTTTGTCTGTTCCATATTTAACGCTGTCGGAGTTCCCCCGCCCACAAAAATCGTTTTTATACTATCAAACGGAACTTTTTGAACCGTATTTATTATTTCCTTCTCTAAATAATCTAAATATTGATCAACCGGTTGGCGTTCAATAAACACTTTATTAAAATCACAATAGTGACAAATGTGCTGACAAAACGGAATATGAATATATGCAGCTTGTACCAAATATAACTCCTACCTTTCTAAAAAGAAAACCTCCGCACTCCGGAGGGTTCTCTACTTCTCTAACGTATTACGAATTTGTTCCATTCGCATTTTCCCCCAATCATACATCATTTCAACGATCGGTAAAAGTGACATGCCTAGTTCCGTCATATAATACTCAACGCGAGGAGGAATTTCGGGATATACTGTCCGATCAACAATTCCATCTTCCATTAACTCTTTTAATTGGTTCGACAAAACTTTATGAGAAATGCTTGGGAATAACCGTTGTAATTCACTGAAACGATGTGGTCCTTCCACACCAAGATGCCACAGTATCACAACTTTCCACTTTCCACTAATAATAGAAAGCGTCAATTCCTTTTCACAATTAAAATTACCATTTTGTATTTTATCTTGAATATCTTTTCGAATATTTTCGGACATTAACAATCTCCTAACTCTATATGAACTAAAAAGCTCTCTCATTATTGTAAATGAGAGCTGCTCAGATGTCTAAAAAGTAATTATACAGAAAAAAGAAGCCGCACAAACGACTTCTTTTTTATTTCAAATATTAGTTGTCATCCATTTTCAGTACAGCCATAAATGCCTCTTGCGGTACTTCTACAGAACCAACAGACTTCATACGTTTTTTACCTTCTTTTTGCTTATCAAGAAGTTTACGCTTACGAGAAATGTCACCGCCGTAACATTTTGCAAGTACGTTTTTACGCATCGCTTTAATTGTAGAACGTGCTACAACTTTATTTCCGATAGTCGCCTGAATTGGCACTTCAAATTGTTGTCTCGGAATTAATTCTTTTAATTTCTCTACGATTACTTTACCACGGTCATACGCTGAATCACGGTGTACGATAAATGATAAAGCATCCACTTGTTCATTATTTAAAAGAATATCCATTTTCACAAGTTTAGATGGTTTATAGCCAATTAACTCGTAGTCAAATGATGCATACCCTTTCGTATTTGATTTCAATTGATCGAAGAAGTCATATACGATTTCTGATAACGGGATTTCATATGTTAATGTAACACGCGTTTCATCTAAATATTGCATATCAATAAACGTTCCACGTTTACCTTGGCAAATCTCCATTACAGCTCCAACATAGTCATTCGGAACCATAATTGAAGCCTTCACAAACGGCTCTTCTACACGATCGATAGACTGTGGATCTGGCATATTAGATGGGTTATCAACAATAACATCTTCACCGTTAGTTAAATAAACTTTATAAATAACGCTTGGCGCTGTTGTAATTAAGTCAATCTTAAATTCACGTTCAATACGTTCTTGAATGATTTCCATGTGAAGAAGCCCTAAGAAACCACAACGGAAACCAAATCCTAGCGCTTGAGATGTTTCTGGTTCAAACTCAAGAGCAGAATCGTTTAACTCTAATTTTTCTAATGCATCACGTAAATCGTTATAACGAGCAGAGTCAATTGGATACAGACCACAGAATACCATCGGATTTAACTTACGGTAACCTGCTAACGGCTCTGCAGCTGGACGTTTCGCATGTGTAATCGTATCACCAACACGTGTGTCACCAACATTTTTAATCGATGCTGCTAAGAAACCTACATCACCTACTGTTAACTCGTCACGTTGCGTAGTTTTCGGTGTAAATACACCTACTTCTGTTACTTCAAATTCTTTACCCGTTGCCATCATACGTACTTTATCGCCAACTTTTACTGTTCCATTTACAACACGGATATAAGCAATTACACCGCGGTACGGATCATATAAAGAGTCGAAAATCATACATTGTAATGGCTCTTCTGAATCACCCGAAGGAGCTGGTACTTTTTCAACAATTTGTTCTAAAATTTCTTCAATACCAATTCCAGCTTTCGCAGAAGCAAGTACCGCTTCTGATGCATCTAAACCAATTACATCTTCTACCTCTTGACGTACACGTTCTGGATCCGCACTTGGTAAGTCGATTTTATTAATAACTGGTAAAATTTCTAAATTGTTATCAAGCGCTAAGTATACGTTTGCTAACGTTTGCGCTTCAATACCTTGCGCTGCATCTACTACAAGAATCGCGCCTTCACAAGCCGCTAAACTACGAGATACTTCGTACGTAAAGTCGACATGTCCTGGTGTATCAATTAAATGAAGAATATACTCTTCACCATCTTTTGCTTTATAGTTTAATTGTACTGCGTTTAATTTGATTGTAATACCACGCTCACGCTCTAAATCCATAGAGTCAAGCAACTGAGCTTTCATTTCGCGTTGTGTTAACGCGTTTGTTTTCTCTAAAATACGGTCTGCTAACGTTGATTTTCCGTGGTCAATATGAGCAATAATAGAGAAATTACGAATTTTGGACTGTCTTTTTGCTCTTTCTTCTTTATTCATCTATGTTCTCAACTCCTAATAGTCTCGCCAATATACACTAGCACTGATTATATCAATAGAGCAACAAAGATTCAATGAAAACTCGTGCTGCTTACGATACAAATCATTCTATCTATATCTTATGCGAATAAACCATAAGAGACAAACCCTTTTCAAATTTTAAAACGGCTGTCTTACAAATCAGTAAAACAACCGCCTCCCATGTTACTCTTAGCTAAAAATTCCTTTTATTTTCCCAACAACTATATCTGTCCCGAACTTCGTCATTTCATAAGCTACACTTGCTACCGCCATCCCAATTCCTTCTACAACATTAAAACTTCTTAAACGTTCTAATTGCTGTTGTTTTTCTGAGGCCGAAAACGAGCTACCCAAAATTTCTGATTCAGCACCTGTACTTTCTGTCCCTGTCATATGAGCTATTTGTTCATATGACAATTGCTGATAGCCTTTCATACTTTTCAAACCATGATTAGCAAGTGCCACTCCTGCTATCATCATAAGTAAACATAAAGCTACACTACATATACACAAAAGCGCAAAGCGACTCAAACCATAATCATCTGTTCCCCTCAATGTGTATATGCTCCCGTATTATCTTGATCAATTTGATGATGTAGCGCTGCATTTAAACCACTCGCTATTACATTCGCCATATCCTCAATAAAAGTATCTACTTCTTTTGGGGTTACCATTAAATTATGACCAAGAGGAGATAGCACTTCATAAATCAGCCTTCTTTTTTCTTCTTCTTCCAATGTACCAACAGCACCTAAAAACATATTTCTGCTCTTTTCATCCGGCATATCTTCTTCTGTTAATTTTTTCTTTTCTCCAAATGAAAATCCCGCTGGTAACAAAGATCGTGAAGGTTTATTTCCTTCTTTCATCTCTCGACCAAAATGTTTCAAAATAAAATCAATCGTATCACTTGTAATCGAAACAGCATCGACCACAGTCGGAACACCAATTGCGATAACAGGGATACCTAATGTGTCTTTACTTAGTTCTTTACGTTTATTCCCAACCCCCGATCCAGGATGGATTCCAGTATCAGAAATTTGTATCGTGCTATTTACTCGTTCAATAGAACGGGCAGCTAATGCATCAATTGCAATTACAAAGTCCGGGTTCGTCTTCTCAATAATTCCATAAATAACATCGCTCGTTTCGATTCCTGTAATCCCCATTACCCCCGGCCGAATTGCACTAACAGGCCTAAATCCTTCTTCTACACTTTCAGGCTGCAATTGAAACAAATGTCTCGTTACTAATACATTTTCTACAACTATCGGTCCAAGAGCATCTGGTGTTACATTCCAATTCCCAAGACCTACAATTAAACAGCTTGCTTCTTTTGTAACTCCAACCTCTTCTAAGAAACAAGAAAATTCTTTTGCAAAAATACGCTCCACTTTTTGTTGAAGTTCTGTATCTTGCTGACGTATCCCTTGTACTTCAAGTGTTAAATAATTTCCAGGTTTTTTCCCCATCGCTTCAGAGGCAGCTTCATCAATCGTTACTTTTGTAATTATAGTACCTTCTTCTTCTCTCTCTTTTACAATAACTCCCTGTATCCCTTTTTGTTCTTCTTGGCTTTCTTGCAACATTTGATGAGCTTCTACAGCAAGGTCAGTTCTAATGCTATATTTACTTAAATCTAATGGTTCTTTCATCGTATCTCCTCCGTAATTCATAGTAAATATCGTTAGATTTCCCAAAGTTATATAAGGTCATTCTTTCCTTTACGTGAAATTTCATGGATATACTATTGCAATTCTCTTCACCGTTTGATAGAATATCACTTGTTCTATGTAAGAATCGAGTCATTCGATTGCACCAGGGAGGTGAAAAGTATGGCAAACATCAAATCTGCTATCAAACGCGCTAAACTTAGCGAAGAGCGTCGTGCACATAACGCTTCTATCAAGTCTGACATGCGTTCTGCTGTTAAAACTGTAGAAGCTTTAGTTACTAATAACGATCTTGAAAATGCTAAAGAAGCTTTCAAAACTGCTTCTAAAAAACTTGACAAAGCAGCTCGTAAAGGTCTTATCCACCAAAACGCTGCAGCTCGTCAAAAATCTCGCTTAGCGAAACAAGTAAACGCGTAAGGCGTTTAAAAAACGATCCATTTGGATCGTTTTTTTATATACAAAAAAGTTCATGCACTAAGTGCATGAACTTTTTTGTGTCATCACATATGATTTAATCGCATTAAGAAAAATTCGAGCACAAGCTTCTTATCCATCTTTCCCGTCTTCATACTATAATCAGCTTCCGCTAATTCTATAATCACTTTTTTTAATTCTTCAAAAGAGAAAAACTTCGTTTGATTCATTGCTAACTTTACACGATACGGATGTACACCAATATGAGACGCAATTTGATTTTGTCCATAACCACGTTGCTGTAGCTCTTTCACTTGATACAACAAGCGGAATTGACTCACTAATAACGCAAGCAATTTAATCGGCTCTTCCTGCTGCGTAAATAATCCATCCAAAATTTGCATTGCACCTGCAATATCTTTTTTCACCACTTTTTCTGTCAAAGCAAATACATTTTGCTCAACTGATTTTGGCACAAGCTCTGCAACAAGTTTCGTCGTAATCTCTCCGCCCATACCAACGTATAACGTTAACTTGTCCATTTCCTTCGCCAACATCGTTACATTACTTCCCACAAGCTCTAGCAACAAACTAACAGCCGCGTTATCAATATGCACATGCACTTCATCTGCACGAGCAACAATCCACTTCTGAACATCCTGTACTTGCATTGCATTCGCTTCTACTACATCTGCTGTTTTCTTTAATAGTTTTGTAATTTTTTTTCGCTCATCAAGTTTTTCGTAAGGCGCAACAAAAACAAGAATAGAAAATGGAGAAGGTTCACCAATGTATTCTTCTAAAATTTTTATATTTTGCTCTAACTTTTCTTTTTGCGAAGTCAAAAATAGCGGTGATTTTATTAACAGTACTTTCCGTTCTCCGAAGAAAGGAAGCGTACGCGCATCCTCAACCACATCTTCTAAATACGCTTCTTCTAAATCGTATGTCACAACATTAAACTCTCGATCTTCTTCTTCAAGTGCTTCTGTCGTAATAAGCTTTATCGTTTCATTTATAAAAAAAGCTTCCGTTCCATATATTAAATATAACGGAGCAAACTGTTTCTTTTTAATTTTTTTATGTATATCACTCATACTTTTTCCTACTCCCTAACTTGGCAATATATATTTATACTAATGCCCTAGCTTTTGTTTTACAAGTACAAAGGAACAGGCTTTATAACCCGTCCCTTTATTTATATTAAACGCCACGCAATAAGCCCCGGGTTTCTTATTGGTGTGCGGTAATCACCTTCCCTTTATTATTCGCAATAAAACTTTGAGTATAAGTGCCAACTGTTAACATGCTTGGAAACGAAAAACTCACATTACTTCATGATTTACAAGTAACAAAAAAGCTCGTTTTCTCTTCATATGGAAATTGTAGATTTTTTTCTGACAATATTTTATACTAAAGTGGAATGTTGGGGAGGGATTCTAAATGAATGATTTTGAACAAAACGTTCAAAGTAAACGCAATGACGCTATTGATTCAGGGGTAGGATTTATCGTCTCATTTGGTTTTTTCGCAACACTTTTCATCATTGCAACTGTTATTAAATTTATCGGTTCTTAAAGACTGCCACTTCATGGCAGTCTTCTCTTTTTCATCTATTATGTGTTTTATCATATGTGATTTTACTTTTAAAGGTTCCATTTTTCCCTTTAAAAACATAGGAAATAGCACCTTGCTTGTCCGTGCGCCATATCGCACTCCCCATCTTCTCAAAACGCTCTATCACTTCTTTATGCGGGTGTCCATACCTATTCTGCTTACCAACAGATATAATCGCTACACGAGGCTGTATGACGTTCAAAAAAGGCTCTATAGATGACGTATCACTCCCATGATGAGCAACTTTTAAAACATCTACTTGTAAATCTGGATATGCCTCTACTAAAATCTTTTCCCCTTCTTCTTCCAAATCGCCTGTAAATAGCCACTTCAACCCTCCAAATTTTGCCCATATTACAATTGAAGCGTTATTTTCACTTTTTTCTTTTCCTTTTGGAGCTAAAACAAAAAATTCCGCTTCATTTACACTCCAACTCTCCCCTTCCCCCACTTCAGTTATTTTCATTTCCTTTTCTAATGCCTGTTTCTTGACTACTTTTTCTAATACTGCATCTTTTCCCTTTCGGCCAAATACCACTTCTTTTACAGGTATATATGATAATAATTCTTGCGCAGCACCTATATGATCTGCATCTCCATGCGTTACGATTAATTTATCAATTGTTTTAATACCTTCTTTTTGTAAAAAGGGTATTAAAACATCATTTCCAACAGAAAATTCATGCTTTTTTTGTTGCCATTCTTCCTTATTCACACGAAGCGTTCCACCTGTATCAATAAGATAAATCCCTTTATCATACGGAAGGCGAATTAATATTGCATCACCTTGTCCAACATCAATAAATGTTACACTTCCGCTTCCTCTAAAATATGGATATATATAATGACATGTGCTAATAAAAAGAAATACACTCGCAACTATACAAACTATTTTTTTCGGCGCTCTCCGTTCCCAAACCATCAATATGCTGACAATACTCGCGCAATATACAGCTACAAGATTGAAGGGCGTTTCCCCGAAGATAAGCTGGGTAAATGGTAAACTTTCACAATAACTTAGAAAATCATTAGACATACTCAAGCCTATTGATAATACATCGGCAAATCCTTTTGCGAGAAACGGGACAATTGGCATACACAGTAAAATAATAATGCTACATGATAATACAATGATAGATAAAAACGGAACGTATAAGAGATTGAGGAGAATGCTATATGGAGAAAAATAACCAAAGTGATATAACAAAATCGGAGTACTAACGAGCTGTGAAATGATAGAAATATAAATAGAATTCCGGATTACTCCGTTGCTACTTCCTAACAATAACGGAGCAGACAAAAGTAAAGCGAAGCTACCTACAAAAGAAAACTGAAATCCAATATTAAAAACAAGATAAGGGTCATATATAAGCATGCATATAGCTGTTACACTTAAAGCATCTAAACTAGACAAACGAATCGAGCACATAAAAGCAATCAACATCAAAACTCCTGTTATAGAAGCTCTTATAACAGAGGGTGACGCCCCTGCTAAAACCATATACAAAGGAATACAAACGATAAGGCAAATTGTTGCTACCTCCCTTGTCACACCGCTTCTTAGCAAAATAAAATATACTATCACCATTAACAATACAATGTGCGAACCTGAAATTGCTAACAAATGTACAAGACCAAATTGTTGATATTGCTCTTCCACTTCAAACGTCATTTGTTGTCTATCACCAAATATTAATGCATTCATAAAAGCACCTGATTGCTCTGGAAACATTTCTGTAACTTTCGAGATTGCTTGTTGCCTCAAAAGAAGAATCCATTGCGTGAGCGACAGTGATGTTTTATAACATTCAGAAATATATGTAGCCTCAAATGTAAAATGAATATGTTGTTTGTATAAATAATCACGGTAATTAAAACCATGAAAATTCCGAGCTGTTTCCGGTTCTTTCCTCTCACCCTCGAATACACATGATATCCCTGCGTATAATTGTTGCATTTTTTTCTTTTCCAAGACTGATTTGATTCTATAACTTAACTGCACTATATTTTTATTCTGATCTTCAAATTGAAAAGATAGGCGATCCCCATTAACAAGCGGTGTATTTTGTATAACCCCTCTTGTAACTCCATAGGACTCCCCTAGAGGCTTATTCCACGTTTGAACATAGGAAGTGTATATAGCGCTACTAAAGTACGCTACAATACAAAAAATGAAGGTTTTACGCGAAGTGCGATATAAACAGAAGAAAACATTTAAAAAGAGGCAAAAAACTATCAATAAAAGTGACGATGAAAAGGCAATTGCAACCCCTATTATAAACGAGATTGCAACATACCCCCATTGTTCCTGCAACTTATACTCACTCCTTATAGCATCATTTTTGCTTTCGTGAATACATGCTGTAATTCTTCCATTGATAAATTATCTTTTTCTAAAGACGCAAATAATTCTTTCAACTCTGTATAACGTTTTTGCTCCTCTAATGCAGCAATATCATATTCTAGCGGAACGTGCTTCACTGTTACGTTCGCTTGTTCAAATAACTCTATGGCGTATGGATGATTTTTATAATCCTGTGCATAATAAACCGCTGTAATACCACTTTGAATAATTGCCTTACAACATTGTAAACAAGGGAAATGCGTAACGTAAATTTCTGCTTCCTCTGTTTTCGCACCAAACTTGGCACATTGTAATAAAGCATTCATTTCGGCATGAATTGTCCGAACACAATGATTATCGATTACGTAACAACCATCATCTATACAATGTACGCCACCTTTAATTGAACCATTATACCCACCAGCAATAATTCGTTTATCGCGAACGATTGTCGCTCCTACCGCAAGCCTTGTACATGTACTACGCAAAGATAGTAGATGGCTTTGCGTCATAAAATATTGATCCCATGAAATTCGTTCCATATTTTTCACCTACTTTTTTGTCTACTTGTAGTGTAGCGAAAGAAGAAAAACTTCGTCAATCTTTTACGGAATAATAATTTGACCTTTTATCTTTTCAAGAGACTTCGCACCAATCCCATCAATCTCTAATAAATCTTCTATTTTCTGAAACGGACCATGTTCTTCTCGATATTTCAAAATACTTTCTGCCTTTCGAGAGCCAATCCCTGTAATTTTTTCTAGTTGTTCTTTCGCCGCTGTATTTATTCGAATCTTGCCATCTTCCTTAGAAGAAGTAAGCACCCCTTGTTCTGACTCATTTTTACTCGGTATATAAAGAAGCATTTGATCTTGTACAATTTGTGCTAAATTTACTTTTTTCATATCTACTTCTGATAAAAAACCACCAGCCTTTTGAACCGCATCCTTTACGCGATCTCCTTCCTTCATTTCATATACCCCTTCTTTACTAACCGCTCCTTTCACATCAATTATAATTGTTCTTTTCTGTTCCTTTGTATCCGATATTTTCGGTTTACCCTTTTTTTCTATCTCCTTCTCTTGTACATTCATTGTAATAGGCGTTCGTTCTACATTCTGATTCGTTTTCCAAAAAACAAGAAAAAGTAAAGTTCCAATAATAGCTACTAAACCTAACCACTTTTTCGGAAAATCCCACATCATTTTACACCTCTAATCATAAATTTATAACATCATTCATATTGTTTAGGAGAAAGCTGTTACGAAGGAGGGATGAAACTTTGAACATAGGAATTATAGGGACAGGAAACATGGGAAATATACTAATCGATGCATTTTTAGAAACCCGTGCTGTCAAACCTTCTTGCCTTACAATCATTAATCGGACGCCCGCAAAAGCATATCATATAAAAGAAAAATACCCTTCTGTTCAGATAGCAAAAACAATCCCGGAAGTAATCGAACAATCACAACTTATTTTTATTTGTGTTAAGCCGATAGATATATACCCTATCCTAAAAAAATACGCTGAACATTTTTCTGATGAAACGTGCTTAGTTTCTATTACAAGTCCAATATCTCCATCACAATTAGAGACTCTCGTACCTTGCCACGTCGCGCGTATCATTCCAAGTATCACAAATCGCGCTCTCTCTGGCGCCTCACTATTTACATTTGGAGATAATTGCTCTGAAGAATGGCAACAAAAACTACTTCGTCTATTCAAAAACATTTCTACACCTCTTGTAATAAAAGAAGATATAACGCGCGTTTCATCTGATATAGCAAGTTGCGGTCCTGCTTTCTTTAGTTATTTACTACAATGCTTCATTAACGCTGCTGTAGATAAAACAAATATTACACACGAAGAGGCTACTACTTTAGTAAGTGAAATGGTCGTGGGGATGGGGAAATTACTTGAAAAAGAAATCTTCACATTACCTACCTTACAAGAAAAGGTTTGCGTGAAAGGCGGCGTTACTGGGGAAGGCATTCGGGTTTTAGAAGAACACGTTGGAGATATGTTCCATAAGTTAATCGAGCGAACACATGAAAAATTTGATGAAGATTTAGAATGCGTTGATCAGCAATTCAATAAACACACATAATAAATACGTCATTTTCATTCCAAATCCTTTTTATAAATACTTACTTTTTTACAATACATTTTCACTTCAACTACTATTCCCACACTTTACGCATACGATCTTTAGATTATGCTAGAACTAAAAATACATCTTCTTTATAAAACAAAAGCAACCTTCTCGGTTGCTTTTGTTTTTATCCGTTTTTCTTCGCCATGAAGAAAATACGCTCTGTTTGTTCTGTAACTTCAAGTCGCTCAAAATCACCTGTTACACGAAGCACTGTAAAACCTGCTTCTTCAAGCCATTTCGTTAACTCTTCCACTTGATATGCACGTTGCACGTGACATTCGTCAAACCGATGGTACACATCTTCTTCTGGATCTTGAACAAAGAATGTTAAATCATGCTCTACACTATTTGATTCTTCACCAGGGAAGCAATTCCAAATAAGAGATATTTCTTCTCCATTCACTGTATACGTTTCATTTTGAAATACATGATGTATTTTATATAAAGAGTGTACATCAAATAAAAACAGACCATCTTGACGTAAATGGTGAAATACTCTTCTAAATGTTTCTTGTACTCCATCTTCTTGCAATACATAATTTAATGAATCACAAAAAATCGTTACACAGTCAAACTCACCCGGAACATCAAGCTCGCGCATATCTTGTTGGTAAAAAGGAATAAAATGCCCTTCTCCGCCTAGTTTTTGCTGAGCGACTGTTAACATTTCTTCTGAAAGATCGACACCTATTAAATCGTAACCCTTTTGCACAAGCGGCAGGGTTACATTACCTGTACCGCATGCTACATCAAGAATTTTTGCCTCTTTCATACCTGCCTGCTGTAAACTTCCCTCTGTAAATTCCACCCATTTATCATAAGGGACATCATTCATTAGTTCGTCGTACAACAATGCAAATTGTTCGTATTTCATTGGCCTAACTCTTCTGTAATATCTTCACGTGGCACATCGCCCCATAGACGCTCTAAATTATAGTGATTACGCTCATCTTTATGGAATACATGAGCAACTACATCTCCAAGATCAACTAATACCCAACGTGCTTCGTCAAACCCTTCCATACGTTGTACGTCGATTTGGAACTCATGTGCTTTTGATTTAATTTCACGTGCAATTGCTTGCACTTGTTTATCTGAATTTCCGTGACAAATAATGAAATAATCTGCAATTGGTGAAATACCTTGCATATTTAGGACAACCATATCTTCTGCTCTCTTATCATCAGCTGCTTTTGCCGCTAATACTAATAATTCTTTATCGTTCATTTACTCATTTCCTCCTTGATAACTGCATTGTATGTTTGGAATGTTAATGGATAAATCGTCTGATCTTTTTCCATTAAAAATTGAATTGTTCTCTTTAACGCAAATAATAGGGCTTGATTTATATCCGTATATGCGAGTTTACGAGCCTCTTCCACTCCTGGAAACTTTCGCCCAGGTTCAATGTAATCAGCTACATAAATCACTTTATCTAACATCGTCATATTCTCATGACCACTTGTATGATATGTAATAGCTTGCAAAATTTCAGAATCCGTAATGCCTACTTCTTTTTCTACTAAGTATGCCCCAACAGGTGCATGCCATAACTCTTTGTTATAGCAAAGTAAATCTTTCGGCAAATCTTCACGTTTAATAATCTCTTCCATTTCTGAAATTGCTCTACATTTCGCATAATCATGGAATATAGCTGCCATCTCTGCTTTTTTCTCGTCCACACCGTATAACTTAGCAAGCTCAATCGCTGTCTCCATTACACCAATTGTGTGTATATAACGTTTTTCATGCATTTGTTGTTTGACAATATGCAGTGCATTCTCACGATTCATACAACCCATTCCTCTCGATATATACCTGTACTTTTTCAGGAAGTAAATATTTACACGTTTTCTTCTCTTTATATCTCTCACGTAATAAGGATGAAGAAACTGCAAATTCCGGAATTTCCACTGTAGTAATCTTATATGGTGTATGCAATGTATACCCAGGTCTTGCAACTCCAACAAACGTTACAAGATTAAGTAAAGCTTCAATGTTATACCACTTCGGTAAATATTCAACCATATCCCCACCAATAATAAAGTGAAACTGCACATCCGGATACTTCTTCGTCAATTGTAACATAGTGTCATACGTATAAGATGGGCCCTTCCTACTTAGCTCTTCTAAACAAATAGAAAAGTGTTCTTCTGCCTCAGTCGCGAGCTCTAACATATGTAAACGACTTTCTACACTTGTAATATTCCGCCCTTGTTTATGTGGGGGAATCTGGTTTGGCAAGAACCATACTTCTTCCAAGTTCAAAGCGTGATATACTTCATTTGCAATTAGCAAATGTCCATAGTGAGGCGGATCAAATGTACCGCCAATGATGCCAATTTTCCTCAAAAGAAACGCCCCTTCCTTTTATATACAGCAACTCTCCTCGGTTAGAAATGAAGAGAGTTGCTATTAATAAAAGTTCAATTGGTTTCGCTCTCTACATCATTACGCATCAGCGATAAAAATAGCCCATGCTAATCTTTTTATCGAGGAAGCTTAATTTGTTTATTTTCTCTTGATTCTTTGTATAAAACGATTGTGCTTCCAATTACTTGAACGATTTCAGCACGTGCACCTTTTGCAAGTTCTTCCGCAACCTCACGGCGATCAAATTCACAGTTTTGTAATACACTTACTTTAAATAACTCACGAGCTTCTAAAGTATCTGCAATTTGTTTAATCATATTTTCATTTACTCCGCCTTTTCCTACTTGAAAAATTGGTGTTAAATGATGTGCTTGTGCACGTAAAAATCTTTTTTGTTTTCCTGTTAACATATATGTTAGCCTCCAAGCTTTTCTATAACTAATTGTTTCATTCTCTCGATATTTGGCGTGCGTCCTGTCCACATTTCAAATGCAAGTGCTCCTTGATAAACAAACATATCAATACCATTTTGAATGATTGCACCTTGCTCTTTTGCCTCACATAAAACTTTCGTTTGAAATGGATTATAAATTATATCTGATACAATCGTTCCTTTTTTTAACGAACAAATTTGTAATGGCGTATATTCTACGTGCGGATGCATACCTATCGTTGTCGTCTGAATGATAATATCATAATTTCCTTGTTCTTCTGTCGCTTTTTCTAACGACAAAGCAACAGAATTAACATCGGCCGTACGTGCAGCAATAAGTTCCTTCGCCTTATTTACTGTACGATTAGCTACATCAATATCTTTTACACCTACATCAGCAAGAGAAAAATAAATAGCTCGGCTAGCACCACCTGAACCAAGTAACAAAATACGTTTTCCTTGAAGTGGTTCATTACTAATTGACTGCAGCGCTCGAACAAAACCAATCCCGTCTGTGTTATAGCCAATTAATCTTCCATCCTTATGAACCACTGTATTTACTGCACCGATTTTCCTTGCCAATGGGTCAATCTCATCCAAATACTCCATAATAGCAACCTTGTGCGGAGTTGTTACATTAAATCCTGAAATACCTAATGCTTTTAAACCTCTTACTGCTTCCCCTAGCAATTCCTCTTCAACAAGGAACGCATGATAATGGGCATCCATATTCAAGTGTTCAAATGCATTATTATGCATAACGGGTGATAATGAATGTCCAATTGGATTTCCGATTACACCATATAATTGTTTCATAAATCCCTCTCCATATTAAATTAAAGATTTACGTAGTGAAACACTTACTCCTTTTGGTACGTGTGCAACAATTTTTGCTCCTGGTTCGTTCACAGTAACCCATCCTAATCCAGAGAATACAACATCCGTTTTAGGTTCACGAATATTAAATTCGTATTTCACTAGCTCAGGCATATTTGCTAATTCTTCTGGCGTTGGTGGGCTTAGTAAATCCCCGGCATGATTTTTATATAATTCATCTGCTTTCTCAAGCTTTGTACGATGGATTGTTAAGCGATTCGAGAAGTGACAAGTAAATGCACGACGACCACCACTTACATAATCAAAACGTGCCAATCCACTAAAGAATAACGTTTGTTCTTCATTTAATTGGAATACCATCGGCTTAATTTCTTTTGTTGGTGTAATAAGCTTTAAGCTTTGCTTTCCAACATAATGAGCCATTTGGTGGTGGTTAATAATACCTGGCGTATCATATAAAGAAGACTCTTCGTCCAATGGAATATCAATTAAATCCAGTGTTGTTCCTGGGAAATGAGATGTTGTAATTACATTTTCAGTCTCATCACTAAATTCTTTAATCATACGATTAATAAATGTCGATTTCCCTACATTCGTACATCCAACAACATAAACATCTTTGCCGCCGCGATAATACTCAATAGCATCTGCTAGTTCAGCAATTCCTTGTCCCTTCGCTGCACTAATTAAAAAGACATCTTCTGGTTTTAATCCTAGCTGCTTTGCACTATAGCGCATCCAATGTTTTACTTTATCATGTTTTACTGACTTTGGAATTAAATCAGCTTTATTTCCAACAAGTAATACTTTATTATTCCCTACGAAACGATGTAAGCCAGGTAACCAGCTACCATTAAAATCAAAAATATCTACAATTTTGACTACTAATGCATCTGATTTTCCAATTCCATTTAAAATGCGTAGGAAGTCATCATCTGTTAACGATACATCTTGAATTTCATTGTAATGCTTCAAGCGAAAACAACGTTGACAAATGACTTGTTCTTTCTCTAAAGATGAGGCAGGAGCATACCCCACTTCGTTTTTATTTTCTGTTTGAATTTCTACACCGCAACCAATACATTTAATTGTTTCAGTCAAACTTTATTCCTCCCAGTTAATTAAACCTTTTTTCTTCATATTTTTCATAATTCTTCGTTCAATTTTTCGATTAAAGCGCGTTACTAATCCGTCCGTTTGTGCTACCGGTACAACTAAAATTGTATGAAGGCCTACTCGGTTTCCACCAAGCACGTCAGTCAGTAACTGATCTCCAATTACTACAACTTCATCTGGCTGCAAACGCATCTCTTGTATCGCACGCTTAAATGCGCGAACAAATGGTTTACGTGCACTATGAATAAATGGAATACCTAATGGATCAGCAAAATCTTTCACACGTTGCTCATTATTATTTGAAACGACCGTTACTTGAATGCCTTGCTCTTTCATTTCCAAGAACCATTTTTCAAGTTGCGGCGTTGCATTGGGACGATCCCATTCAATTAAAGTGTTATCTAAGTCAGTAATAACGCCTTTAATCCCACGTTTTTTTAAATCTTCTGGTTGAACATGATATACATTTTTCACATATTCATTTGGTAAAAATAGTTTCAATTTCTTTCACCTCTTTGAGGATTTTTCATAAAATTTTTCGACAACATTTTTCGATATATAACCTGTGGATAAAATTGTACACATTTTCCACATTAATTTTTCAGTTAATTTGGAATTTACTAACAAACTATACACACTTTATCCACCTAGGTATGTGGATAACCACTCGTTTGTGACTGTCATATTTTTTTGGTACATTAAATGCATCAACGAATCAATCCTTATATTATTAGGAGGTGACTCACCTTGAAAACAAAACATATGGAACAGTTATCCACTGAGTTACTCACTGAGTCTTATTATAAAGCAAAAGAACTAAAATTAAATCCCGACTTCATTTTACTTATAAAACAAGAAATCATTAGACGCTCATTAGAGGACAAGCTTGTCAAATCATCTTGATTACATATAAAGTGAAAGTTTAATCAGCCCTTACCAATCAAACAGTTACAGGATAAATTATTAGATGCCCTGTAAAAAGAGCCATCCTACGATGGCTCTCGAATAAACAAGTACTCCCATCTAGGGGATTTCATCATTAAGTATCTTTGCCCATAACTCTTACTTACGGTTATAAAAGCTTTTCTTTATTTATGAGCTAAGCGAGTAGCTATTTTTTCACCAAGACGAAGCTCTTGTCCACTCTTTAATTCCTGCACTACTTCTATCATATCTTTTTCAAACAATAACACAACTGTTGAACCAAATGTAAAGTATGCCATTTCTTCACCTTTTTGAACAGTGTCTCTCTCATGCAAAAGCTCAATACTATTAACAAACATAGCACCTACTTTTACAAGAGCCATATGCTCGCCATCACTGCTTACTTCTGTAACAGAACGATAATTTTTTGACAGTGGTTCTTTCCCGTATTCCATACCAGCTGCATTTACCGGATATGATTTTCTACCGAGTACAAATCTTTCAGTCACAGAACCAGAAAGCGGACTATGAATGCGATGATAATGACTTGGACTCAAATAAATTACCATATATGTACCGCCTGCATATCGCGTTGCACGTTCTTCATTACCTAGCATATCCACAATTGAATAGCGCTTTCCTTTTATATCAAATGTTTTTGTATCCTCAATAGGACCATGATCTGCAAAAACACCATCAACAGGACTAACAATACTCGATGCATCTGTATCAATACTACGCTTTCCTTCTTTTAGCTTACGCGTAAATAATTCATGCAATGTTCTATATTCCTTCAAACCCTTTTCCATCTCATCTTGATTAATTTGAAAAACTTTCGCGTACGATGGAATAATGATAGAGCTCAAACGAGATTGTGCAAATTTACGTAATATATAAGAAGTAAAGCGACCATTTGTAAGTTCTATCATAAGTCGATATAATGTACGTCGCAAATTGCGAAACCCCCTAATCAGTCTATAACTTTAGTTTTCCCTTCTTTTCTTTCTATATCATATGTAAAATTGGTTCTTATTCCCACATATCATATAAAGCAGCCTTATTATATATACAGAAAACTAAGTATGGTATTATTCTTAAATTATTTAGCACCTTCTAATATTACAGATAGAATCCGTCATTTTCAACAGTGAACATGTATTTCTTCTTAGCATAACGCGTTTTCTTTTCTTATTTACAATAAGAAAAGCAGCCCATTTTAAATATGGCTGCTTCTAATACACTTTACTCTTTCGCTTTTTTCTCTTTCTCTGCCCTTACAAACTCGTGGAACATTTTCATTAAAGCACGCTTTTCAATCCGTGATACGTAGCTTCTAGAAATACCAAGCGCCTTAGCGATTTCCCGCTGTGTTTTCTCCTTATCTAGCCCAAGTCCAAAACGTTTCACAATCACTTCTTTTTCTCTTTCGTCTAAAATATCGATATACTCTTTAATTTTTTCTAACTCCATACTAAGCTGAATCATATCAATTACATCTTCAGACTCTGATTTTAATATATCAATAAGCGATATTTCATTGCCCTCTTTATCTTGCCCGATCGGATCATGAAGTGAAACATCTTTTTTCGTTTTCTTTAGTACACGTAAATGCATCAAAATTTCATTTTCAATACAGCGTGCTGCATACGTCGCAAGCTTCGTTCCCTTTCCTGCAGAATAGCTCTCGATCGCTTTAATGAGCCCGATCGTACCAATTGAAATTAAATCTTCTGCATCTTCTCCTGTGTTCTCAAATTTTTTAACGATATGAGCTACAAGCCGTAAATTATGTTCAATTAAAAGATTTCTCGCTTGAGCATCACCTTGCTCCATTAACTCTAAGTACTTTCTCTCATCATCTGATGATAACGGCTGCGGGAACGCATTGTTCTTCACATAAGAAACAAAGACAAACACTTCTCGAACCATATATCCAATTGCGGCGAATAGACTCAAACCTTTCACCTCCGCCAAAATAGTGGTCTTTATTATGTGTATGTGGGCGTGAGGTTGTTTGTGTCTGTACAGTTTATTTATAAAACTCAACACTTCTAACATTTAAAATATTTTATCGTTATATTATAATTAAATAAAATTGTTATTTATATATGAATATGCTATTAAAGGGGACACTATTCATGATTACATTAGAACGATTATTAAATGTAACAATTTATTTAGGGGTATTTTTACTTTTCATTTCGTTCATTACTTTTGTTATTAAAAGAGGGCCTGATTTATTATTTTTTCAATTTGGAATTTCTTTATTTTTTGGAGCTCAAATTATAACTGGAATAAAATTTTTTCATAACTATGGTTTCTCCTTTCACTCAAAACTAGAACTACTTATCTTTATTTTCTATGTAATTGGAATTATTACATGTATACTATCATTCTTTCACTTTCAAAATCCGTATCGAATTTTTTTATTAATCTGTAGTTGTTTATTTTTAACTGGATCCAATTATTACTTTAAAGAAACATTAAATTTTAGTAAAAAAATTCCAAAGCAAAACAAAACTTTTTTAAGTACACAAGAAGACTCTTTTCCAAAAGAAGTTCGTAAATTTTCAGAGGATTACAACAACATAATAAGAAATGATTTTTATGAGATACCGATGATTCCTACTGAATTACAGATTACAAGCAAAAAAGATTCTTCCCATAGTACATCTTACTTAGTTGAACTTCATAATAGCGAGAATGAAATTACTGATGACTCTGTACAATTAACTCCATCAGACCGTTTTTATGTGCTGTTAAATAAACAAAAAACAAAAATATCAAAAATAGTATATGAAGGGCAGAATTTTTTCACATTTACAGTCACACTAAAGGCTCTTAATTTACAGCAAGAACCAGAGATTCATAATATGTTTTTAGAAATAGATAAACGTAGAGCGATGAATCTTCTTAATTTTGAAATTAAAGCCCATACTAAAGGATGGAAAGTAATATTTAAAAGTGATAGTTCTCATTCCAATCTTCCTATCACATTTACTTTTGAAAAACGAACAGGCAAAGTATAAAAATAAAAAGAGTTATTTTCTTTGAAAAATAACTCTTTTTATTTTACTTACTCCAAATCTTTCTCCCCGCTTGGGCATCAATATAACGAATTTCCCGCCTACAATTAAAAGGTTCTTTATGTTTTTCATCTGTCGTTTGTTTGTAAAGTAGTTTGTATTTCGTTTCCTCTGCATCATGATCTAAAAACCATTCTAATTTAACTCGGATAGCCTCTCTGTACATTTCTAACGCTTTTTCTTTAGTTACTTTTGGTGTTATTTCATATGTGAGCAATTCTTTTATAAAGTTGCTAGACTCCCCCGAGTAGTGCATAACAGCACCATTTTCTGCATTGATGTTAATCATAAATTGGTTATACTCTGCCGGAATATCATTTATATATACAGAAAAGATAAATCTTTCAATCCCATCTTCTGCTTCTTCACGTTCCTCCCAAAGACGCAGATATTGTGTGATATCTGGAATAACTCGTTCTAAAAATTGAAGTGCTCTTTGTAAACATTCCTCTCTAGACAGTATTTGCTTTACTTCTTTATCATCTGTCAGTTTTATAAAACCAGTTAATTCATTGGTTAATTTATCAATTTTAACGCTAACTAAATTATTATATTTCAACATCGGTAAATGCTTTTTAAAGAATTCATTCATTAAATATGGATCCTTTTCTTCTTTCTGTTTTTGTAATTCCTCTTTCGGAACAAATTTCATCCTTATTTCATCATCATTTTCTGTCTCATCTACTTTTGTAAAACCTTCTTTATTCCAGTCAAATAATTCGAATACGTCACCTCGTTCGTTACCTTTTTTCGATTTTTCAACAGCTATAGCCGAAGGCAATTTATAATGATCTGGTCCAAATAAATCTTTACCTGTACTTGCATCAATAAACGCATGACTAGGCTCTGGTTCATATACAAGATGGTACCCTTTTACTTCTTCCCCGCTTTCATACTCACATGAAGAGTATGTTAAATCTACAAATACAAGTCTCATATCTTGTCTAGCTTTTAAATTTTCTAAAACGATATTCTCCTCAACAATTTCACTTGGCCATAACGGTTTTTTCTCTATAGCTTTTTGTCCATTGTAATGAAAATGCACAACATTACCTGAAGAGTGCACTCGCACAACGCACCCTGTATTCGGCAATGGATAGCTATTCACTTCTTGCATATAATTTACTTCTTTCCAACCGCGCCTGTCGTCCTTAACCGTTACATATGTATAGAATTCATATCCTTCTTTTGTATATTTTTTCAAGAACGCATTTGCAATCTCTCTTGCCTTCTTCTCCTCTATCGCTTCCTTGCCACTTGAAAAAGAATTTTCATCATCTATCTTAAATTCAATTAAATTACCAGTATGTCTATTTAATGTAATTTGTATCTGTTTCTCCTCATCATCTTTATGTGCCCACCACAATAAATGATACGGGTCATCAACCCCTTCTTGATCATCTACAACAAGCCTATAATCACCTGGAATATCAATAATATGAGCCACTCGCTCTTTTCTTTCTTTATCTTTTTGATTCATCATACCGCTCCCTTTATTACAATTTAAGGTAATTATAACAAACAAAACCAAAGAACTATAAAAAAAGACTAGAGATATCTCTAGTCTTCTACTTCGTTTCACGATGTAACGTTACTCGCTTTAATCGTGGACAATATTTTTTTAATTCGATGCGTTCTGGATTGTTTCGTTTATTTTTTTTAGAAATGTAATTACGATCACCGCACTCCGTACAAGCTAATGTAATATTTACACGCATATTTAATTCTCCTTTCTTTCAAAGATCGCAACTAAAACGTAATGATTACGATTTATATATTATAAAACTTCATTCTATTTGTCAATTGCAAAAACAAGAAGATTCCATTTAGAATCCCCTTGTTTTTATAGTTAAATAAATTTTCTCCCGCATTAACGGGCAGTAAGACCCCACTGATTAAAAGTTTCACTTTATTAAAACGATTCGTATGTAACAAACTCACTAATCGGCTTTCGATATCCTCGTGGACGAGTTTTAGTCGTATCACTTTTTCCTATCGTAATCATTAAAACAGGTACTATATGCTCCGGCATATTTAATTCACTTTGTACTGCTTTTTCATCGAAACCAATCATTGGACATGTATCATAGCCATAATATTTAGCTGCGTACATAAAAGTCATCGCGCTTAACGAAGCATTTCTAATCGCTTCATCCTCCATGAAACGCTCTCCTTTTCCTTCATATAAACCTTTCGTTTGCCTAATTGTATCTTCATATTCACATTCATCAATCATTTTTAAAACTTTCATACCGAAGTAAATATTTTCAACATTTTGGTATGCTTTTTTATCACCACAAACGAGCACTACCGCTGATGCACTCGATACTTTATATTGACCGAAAGCTAATTCTTTTAATCTTTCTTTTCGCTCTTGATCACGAATTACAACATAATGTGTGTGCTGCAAATTATAGCAAGATGGAGAAAGCTTAGTTAACTCAAATATTTTTTTAAAATCCTCATCAGGGATTTCTATACCTTGTATAAATTTCATTGCAGAACGTCTAGCAATTGCTAATTCTTCAAAGTTCACCATATATCCTCCTCGATAACTGTAAATTTAAATATACATTAATTTATACAAATAGATAAATCAAATAAAAACACTTTAAATCCGAATAATAATTATGATTAACAGCAAAAAAGACAAAAAGCTGAAACAATTAGTTCATACGAAATTCACACGAATCTATTACTATAGAAACTGTACATAGTGAACTTATTAACAATCACGTTTATTTATATAAAATCTTACTCGAAAGGAGTTGAAAGTATGAAAACTAAATATCGCTTTATGATCTCATCATTTGCTGCTTGCGCTTATATGATTTGGTATTTAGTATAATAACGACCTCACTTGCAAATAGGAAAAGGTGTGTATATAAATGGAATATAATCAATCAACAGTTAACTACTGGAAAGCTTTTGTATTACCATATACATTTGCTTTAGAAGAGTTAAAAACTAAATTTGAAATTATGAACCGGGAAGCTCAATTTCTAGAGGATTACAACCCGTTTGAACATATAAAAACAAGACTAAAACAACCTGAAAGTATTATTAAAAAACTAGAGCGCAAAAACTTATTACCAACAGTTGAAAATGCTCAAACACATTTACAAGATATTATTGGTATTCGTATTACATGTTGCTTCGTAGAAGATATCTATCATTTGAAAGAAGTCATTCAAAAACGCGAAGATATGGAAGTCATAGAAGTAAAAGATTATATCGCTAACCCAAAACGAAACGGATATAAAAGTTTACACATGATCATTAAATACCCTTTATCACTAAATTCTGGTACAAAAGATGTATTTGCAGAAATTCAGTTACGTACACTGGCAATGGACTTTTGGGCAAGTTTAGAACACAAACTTTATTATAAATATGAAGGGAAAATACCGGAGTATTTAAAAGATGAACTACATGATGCAGCAATGAAAGCTGAAGATCTGGATAATAAAATGGCCACAATTCGTCAAGATATTGATGATATTGAGGCATGTTCAAATCAAATTATGCTACCACTATAAAAAAAGGTTCTCGCCAATGAGAACCTTTTTTCTATCATTTTTGGGAAGTACGACTCCACACTTATTAAAGTTTCACGTTATTTTTTCTCTATTGTTCGAACCTCTTCAATCTTCCATTTATCCTCTTCTTTTCCAAGGGCATACTGTACTTTCTTTTGAAGAGTAATACTGTCGTCTACTTCCTTTTCTTTCGTTTCAACAATAACATACCCTACTTTACTAACTTTCATATCTATATGTTCCAATTCAATTTTCTTATTTCCCTTTTGAAATGCGGCTTCTTTTTGTGTTTTTAAGTCTTCAGCACTAGGCATCTTCTTTGAAAATAACTCCATATGTTCTGCAAGATTTTTTTCATTCGTCGTTCGCACAAATGTATGAATAACATCTTGAATAGATCTCTCTTCTTCTTTTGTTATTTGTACCTTTTCCTCAGTTTTTTTAGTAGTAGATTTTTGTTCTACGTTATTCTCTTCTTGTTGACATCCAACTAGTAGTACTACAAACACTAAAAGGAATCTTAATTTTCTAAATATTTTTTCCATATTCCCAACTCCTAAAAAGAAAAGTGAGGCATTCCGCCTCACTTTCGCTCTTAATTAGCGTCTTCCTTTATTGGGATCGCCACCGCCAACAATATCAAAGACACGTTTCGCTATATTTGTATTCTCTTGAACGCCAGAGAACAAGTATTTACCTGGACCAAATGCATACACGTTCACATCTTCCCCTGTATGTCCACCTGTTGTCCAGCCTGTAACCGAGCGCTTATTGAAAATATCTTCAATTGCATTATCAATCTTTGTTACATCTTTTGACGGAGCTATATCATTTACGGCTTGAATTTCTTCTGGAGTTAATTGTAAATCAATATACTTTTTCAATGTTTCTTCTACATTTGCACCTTTTGCAATCTCATTTGCCATAAAGTCTGGTGTGCGTTTTGCAGCTTTAATTGGATCTACTTTAAAGTTATACTCGCCATTGGCACCTAAAGATAAGCCACCAGTAGCGTGATCTGCCGTTGCAACAACTAACGTATTTTTATCTTTTTTCGCAAACTCAATCGCTGCTTTGAAAGCTTTTTCGAAGTCTTCCATTTCACTCATTGCACCAACGATATCATTATCATGTCCAGCCCAGTCGATTTGACTTCCTTCCACCATTAAGAAGAAACCATTTTTATTTTTGTTCAAACGCTCAATTGCTGCATTAGTCATTTCTTCTAATGAAGGTGTTTTCTCATTACGGTCAATCATTTTATCTAATCCACCTGGTGCAAATAAACCAAGAATTTGATCATTTTTATCATTTAACAATTGATCTCGATCCGTTATATAGCTATAACCAGATTTCTTAAACTCTTCTGTAAGATTACGATCTTTTCTAACAAAGTTCTTTACGCCGCCGCCAAGCATAACATCTACTTTATGCTTCCCTTTAATTTTCTCATCAAAATAATCATTTGCAATTGCGTCCATATTTTTACGGCTAATGTCATGCGCACCGAAAGCAGCTGGTGTTGCATGTGTAATTTCAGAAGTTGCAACGAGTCCCGTTGATTTCCCTTTTTCTTTCGCTTGCTCAAGAACTGTTTTCACTTCCGCTTTATCATTATCAACTGCAATTGCAGCATTATATGTTTTAATCCCTGCTGACATAGCTGTTGCTGCCGATGCAGAGTCTGTAATATTTTCATGTTCATCTTCTGGGTATGTTTTTTGTGTTCCTACAAGATGCTTATCAAATTCTGTAGATTCCATTTCAAAGGTTTTTGGATTATCTTTCATATAACGGTGAGCCGTCATATATGAAGGGCCCATACCATCCCCAATTAATACGATCACATTTTTAATCTTTGCATTGCTTCCGTTCTCATCTGCATTAACCTCACTAGAACGAGTAAAATTCCATGTTGCTACCGAAGTAACTGCTAATGATGCCACAACTGCAAATGGCCATGCTTTTTTCACAAACTTTTTCACTGTCTTGTCCCCCTAATTAGGTTATTCATTTCCCACTATCAAATTTAATGGAAGACTATTAAGAGAAAATTAGCTGCATGTAAATTTTTTGTTAACTTATGTAAATATCAGTTATAATTTGTATAAGTTTGTCTTTTTGTATCAATCATTCCGCCCTTTACAATTTAAATATAAACAAGTTGGATTTCATTTAACGTAAATCTCTTTTTTTACATTTTGACTCTATTTTTATGAAAATAAATAGAAATGCGGTGAGCCTTTATGAAAATAGTAAAGCTAAATGAGTCTTTTATTTTTGAATTACTTAATCTTTGCAAATCTGTTGGATGGTTACACGATGAGATTTTTATGAAAAAACAATTCGAAATGTATCTTTCTATCGGCACACTTGTAGGTTACATTCATGAAAGCAAACTCATTGCGACTGGAGGAGTATTTCCCTTTACAAGTAACTTTGCTTCCATTGGTATGTTAATCGTTCACCCTAATTTTCAAGGACGCGGAATAGGGCGCATGTTGCTAAATCATTGCTTGGAACAAATTCATCCAAAACAACCCATTGCACTTATTGCGACAAAAGCTGGCGAACCTCTATACACATCATGCGGATTTCAAACAGCAACAACGATTCATCGTTTTGAAAAGCAAACTATTAAGACGTACCCTTCTCACTTACAACAAGTACAAGAAGAAGACCTTATATCTCTTACTTCTCTGGATCAAATTGCAACTGGTATGAATCGTTCTCTACTTTACTCTTTGCTATTACCAAGGGCCGTACACTCTTTTAAAATTGAAAGAAATAACTGTATAGAAGCTTTTTCATTATGCATACAAAAGGGCAATATATTATGTATCAATCCACTTATCGCCAAGCAAGAAGAAGATGCTATCCAATTATTAAAAAAGATATGTGAATGTTGGAATGGTATAGTACGAATTGATGTTCCACACTCACAATTTACATTTCGTCAATTTCTTCAAACAGAAAATTTCCAAGAAACGCTCCTTTCACCTCTTATGATAAAAAATGGTAGCCAACTTCCTGGAAATCGTAATATGCTATTTGCTATGATAGATACAGCGTTATGTTAGAAAGGAGACACCTAATTGAAGCGATTTAGCTATTTTATGGTAGGTTGTCTTACTCTTACACTATTAGTAGGATGTAGTGCAGCAGAAAAGCCAGTAGAACAAGTAAAACAAGTTAAAAATACAATTACAGCGAAACTAGCTACCGAGGAAAAAATGGTAGAAATAGATGGTCAAACCATTTACTTTAAAAAGATTGGTAATGAAAAACCACCTTTACTTATGATTCATGGCTTTGGAGGGTCATCAGATGGTTTTCAAAAGATTTACTCCGATTTAGCAAAAGATCATACAATTATTTCTGTAGATGCTTTAGGATTCGGGCGCTCATCTAAGCCAATGGATTTTTATTATTCTTTTCCAACTCATGCAAATTTGTATTATAAATTAATGAAAAAACTAGGGTATGATTCATTCGCAATACTGGGGCATTCCATGGGGGGAGAAATTTCTCTAAATTTAACATATTTATATCCTGAAGCAGTTACTCACCTTATTTTAACTGATGCTACAGGTGGCCCTCATACATTCGTTAATAAACAAGGCTCACCAAAACCACAATTGTCGACTGATTTAAATGCCGTTTCTTCTATTACAGATTATGATGAAAGCAAAGTGAAATTCAAACGTAATGATGAAGAGCATTATAATAAAATGAAATTATGGCCTAGACGTCTTAAAATTAATGCAAATGAAATAAAACAGCCAACTTTAATTATATGGGGCAGAAATGATAGTAGCGTTTCCTGGAAAGAAGGAGAAACGTATCATCAATTCTTAAAAAATAGCACTTTACATATTATTGAAAAAGGTTATCATGCACCATTTCGCCAAGAACCACAAGAATTTGTCGGGTATGTAAAAGATTTCTTTAAGAACAATCCGATTAAAGTTGAAAAATAACATAAACGGGTATCTCAAAATGAGATACCCGTTTTCATATATTAAGCAGCTTGCTTTTGGCGTTTTGGAGTTTTTGATCCTAATACTTTCGGGATAACGAAGCCATCCATTCCAAATTTCCCAGCGTTCATACCGGAAACAAGAACAAACATAGATAAGATAACCATCTCAGGGTTCACACCAATTGACCCACTAAACATATAGGAAAAGTTCATTACAAGACCAAAAAAGACCGCTGTTTTTGTTAAACAGCCTACAATTAAACCAATTCCGACTAAAATTTCTCCCCATGTTACAAGTGTATTAAACAAATCTACATTTGGAATTGCAAATTCTTGTAAGAATGATGCCCACCAAGATTGAACAGCCGGTTGTGCACCTTTAGATTTTTCAATTGCCCCTTGCAAATAACCTGTTGCATCGAATCCTTTTCCTTGTAGTTTACCGATTCCAGCCATTAACCATGTGTAACCAAGATATACTCGAATTACTGCTAATGCAAAAGAAACTGCTTTGTTTTCTCTTAAAAATTGAATAACCATATCTTCCTCCTAAAGTTGTAATTAATTTAGTTACAGATAATATGATAACATTAGTTACTTATTTTTCAAATGTTAATTATGAATAATCTGTGACATGCGTATGAAACATTAAAAACTAAAGTTTATATAGTAACTTTTATTACCTGTAAAAACTTGAACATATCATACCACAAGTGATAACCATTTTCATTGAAAAAATGTGAGTTAAATGTGAAACACGTTTATTCGAATATAGAATAAACTTGTTTCACACTAATTATAGAATCGAAATGTATGTGTCTCCTCATCAATTAAACTCGCTTCTTGAAACGCTTCTTCTAACGTTTTCCCATGGTTAATAACCCCATAAAATAAGCGTATAGTAAACATAAGTGCTGCATTTCCATCTACATAATCAATCGATCCAATATATGATTTCGCACCACTATGTAAAAAAGATTTTGCTAGATTTTGCTCCCCTAACGTGCACCCGCTATTTACAATATGTGTATTATGCAATTTTGCATATTTATAAATTTCTTCTGTACCAAAATCCCCTCTCGGTTCATCTTGTTCATATACTTCTTCGCCTAACTCTTCCATGACAAACTTCCCTTCTTCACCATGAAAGCAAAAAATAATATAATTAATATTGTTAAATAAGTTCTTTCCAGAAAGAACTTCCACAAAATCTTTCGGTCTACCAATCCAATATGTCACAACCCTTGCACCAAAATATTCAAGAGATGCTCGAATTGATTGCGCTTCTAAATCCGAATTAAAACCAACTACTAATGCAATATTCAACATACAACCCCCATCCTATAATCAGCCCTTATCAATCAGAATTTTATGGGATAAATCCATTTCATATATGCCCGTTTCTTTCAAAAAATCTGATCTAGTTAAAACGACTTTCTGTAAATATTGCCTATATGCTGTAATTGTTCCATCGTGAGATACAATGCAAATTCTTTCAGCACCCAGTTCATAACACCAAAGAAGAAATTCATCTACTATTTGCTGAAAACTATTCTCTGAAATAGTGTTTATACCTTCCTTCCATAACTGATTATTTGAGCTTTTCTCTATCGAAAAATGCGGAAATAACTTTGTTATCATTCCCTGATCTACTATATAATCGCACGGTAATGTTTTCGCTCCTTCTCGATAAGGAAAAATACGTGGGGATACATATGGATGGACTAGTTTTTGACAAGCAACTTTCGCACTCCATATTGTCGCCGTTTGCAAAGTTCTAAGTGTAGGACTAACAATTAATATATCCGTCTCTTGCAATGGCACATTGCATTGAAGTAATTTAGCTTGAGCCTTTCCTACTCTCGTCAATGGTGGGTCAAACACTTGTAAACTTTCTGGTAAATCCGTTGTATGTTCACCTTCACCATGCCGAACAAAAACGATTTTCATATTCAGCCTCCTCTTACTATAAAATCCTCACACATATTTCTTCCCTATTGCATTCTTTATTCCTGCTGTATAAAAACCGATATGTAAAAACATTTGACACTAACCTTTGTAAAATATTACATGTAAAATACTTTTTACACCGAAAGGAGAATTACATATATGAAATGGATAATTGTCTTTATTGGAATGATTGTATGGGGATATATAAACGGCTTCTTTAGTAGTGATCAAACTGCTAATCCCTGGATTACAGATGATGAACGTGAAACAAAAATTAAACAAAAAGCAATTACGGCAAGCTGGTCCGGTGTTTTTATGTTTTGTACCATTAGCCTCTTAAATAAATGGTTAGGTTTAAGCACAAACGATAAATCACCGTACTTACCAGACCCTATCGCAGCTATTTTAAAGGAAAATGTAGAGTTACAAGTTTTACTCATGCTATTTGTTATGTATGGAATATTTTACTTACATTATCGAAGAAAATTAAGTGCCTAACTTCTAACTCATGATTATCCTCCTAAATGGTTATAGTAATTAGGACAAAATGAAAGGAGCGATAGAAAAATGAGTAACTCGAATGAATTTTTAGATACACTACATGAAAAACAAGCAAAAGATGAACAAAATAGAAAGCGCCAAGGGAACGGAAACCCAGCGAAAAAAAAGCCAAATAAAACGCATAAATAACAATAAAAAACTGCCGGCAGTTTTTTATTGTTATTTCACCGAGATGACATTTTCCCAATTCCATTTCTCATAATACCACGCTGGTACATCTATATTTTCAATCCACTTCTTTTCCTGTTTCCCATCTTTATGAGCAAGCCATACATCCGCTTTCTTACGGTCTGAACGTATCCAAATTAATTGATTACTCTTCTTCATGAAGATCGGGTGGTAATCCCCTTGCTTGTTCTTTTTCTTTGTGATTTGATGCTGTGCATTACTTGTACTATCGACCTCATACAAAGATGGTAGTGGCCTTTTTTCTGGTGGAGTTTCTATCCCTGCCTCCTTTGCTCGTGAAACGATAATTACTCTATCGTTCTTCCATACAAAATCCCAATCAACATATCCTTTCGGCGTAAATATGTTCTGCTGAAGTGCTGGCAATTCCTTTACTTTTAAATGCTTATTTTCTAATGCAACTCTTCCGCTCCCTTCAATATAAGCTAATATATTTTTTGATGGTGCCCATTGAAACCATTGTGCGTTTAGTAACATTTGATCTACTTTTTCAAACCGACTGCCATCTGCACGAACTAAGCAAAGCGTATTACTATCAGCTGACCATGAAGCTGTCGGTACTGCTAAAAATGAAATCCACTTTTGATCTGGTGACCACTTAAAGCCACTTGCTACTAGCGCTAGGAAATCATCATGTTCATTTGGCAATGCATACAAATGCTTCATTTTGTGAGGATTCATATGTGCATCTTTTTGCACTTCATATAGCTGAGCCCCTGTCCATCCTGTTGGAAGTAAGTGCGCTTCAGAGGATACAAGAAAGTTCTTTCCATCGGGGTACCATGCATAATCCCCTACACCAGCCGATACATTTTCAAAATCTGCATTCTTTTTTTCTACATCAAATGTATTTAATGTACCTGTAAATATAAATGCAATTATATTTTCTGTTGGTGACCATTGATAATTCGATGCTTCTGAGTGAAACGGCGTAACTTTCTTTCCATCTTTCAGCCGATATAACTCAAGAATATTTTGTTTCTTCCCTTTTACATATGCCAGCCATTCTCCATCATGTGACCACTTTGGCCCTGTTATGTTCTCTCCTTTTGTAAGTTGTTTTTCTTTCCCCTCAACTTTAATCCAAAGGTTATGATGACGAATAAAAGCAACTTTCACACTATTATTTTCTGCGCTAGTAATAGTGATAGAACACAAAAACATAAACAACACTACACTACCACTTACTATTAGCCTTTTCATACCATCACTCCATTTCCCTCATAGCATTCCTCACTTTCTTCCTACAATATGTGAAAAATATCGATTCGACATAATCAGAAAAAATTTCCCAAAAAATTTTCAATTCATAGAGGATTGGTATGAATTATGTCGAAAGTATAGTTTAGCCAACATTTATATTTATAAGTTATAACTAAAATGTAAGATTTCATTTCTGAATATTGGCACTTTTTATTAGGGGGAGTATCAATGAAAAAAACTACATCTACACTATTAAGCATGGCGCTTGTCTTTTCTAGTTTTGGAGCTTTAAGCGCTCATGCTGAATCACTACAAAAGGAGAAGCAATTTAGTCCACAATTAAAAACAACGATTGAACAGTGGGGAGAACATAAAATTGCTCAAAATGTTGAAACGAAAACAACAAAAGAAATATCAGTAATTGTAGAATTGCAACATGCACCTCTCGCTGCTCAAAGTAATATTCAGCATGCTCCAGATTTACAAAATAGTAATGCTCAGTCTTATCATGCTGAGCTAAAAAAAGCACAAGAAGATACGACTAAGAAAATAAAAGAAAAAGCACCTGGTGCAAAAATTAAAGAAGTGTATAATACGTTATTTTCCGGATTCTCTATTTCAGTTCCTGGAGATCAAATTACCTCTCTTGCCTCTTTACCTGAAGTAAAAGCAGTCTATCCGAACTTAACATATAAATTGCATGAAACATCAAAAAGTACTACTAACGAAGAAGCACCAAATATCGGTGGACCGACAATTGGTGCACCTGAAGCGTGGAATTTAAAAGATCCATCTGGCAAACCGCTTGATGGAAAAGGCATGAAAGTAGCCATTATCGACTCTGGCGTAGACTATACACACCCTGACTTAAAGGCAAATTATATCGGTGGATATGACACGGTTGATGAAGATAGCGATCCAATGGATGGTAACGTACATGGTACTCATGTAGCTGGAATTATTGCGGGTAATGGAAAAATTAAAGGCGTTGCTCCAAACGCTTCTATTCTAGCCTATCGTGTAATGAATGACGGTGGAACTGGTACAACAGATGATATTATCCAAGGGATTGAGCGAGCGATTCAAGATGGTGCGGATGTGTTAAACCTCTCCCTTGGGCAAGATTTAAATGTACCTGATCAGCCTGTAACATTAACGTTAGAACGAGCAGCGAAACTTGGTGTTACTACTGTCGTTTCAAATGGAAATGACGGACCAAAACCTTGGTCTGTTGATGCTCCCAGTAACGCAAGTAGTGTCATTTCTGTTGGAGCATCTACGGTTTCTATCCCATTTCCAACATTCCAAGTAGCTGGTTCCAGCAAAACATATCAAGGGTTACCGTTATCAAAATCCGATTTTCCAATAGGAAATGATTCCCCTCTTGTATATGTTGGTTATGGCAATCCAAGTGATTATGCAAAACAAGATGTGAAAGGGAAATTCGCACTTATTTTACAAGGTACTTCTAGTACATTAGTAAAAGCAGAACAAGCGAAGCAAGCTGGGGCACTTGGTGTGTTATTAATCTCTAACGAAAAAGAAATTAATATGATGCCGGAATATTTTTCACGTGAACATCTGGCTATCCCAGTAATGCAATTATCAAATACAAATGGGGAAGAATTAAAAACTTTAATCACAAAACGAAAGAAAAATATAAAAATTGGACAACCAAAGCAAACAGAACTTATCGGTAACTTTAGTTCAAGAGGACCATCACAAGGAAGTTGGCTAATAAAGCCTGATGTTGTTGCACCTGGAGTACAAATTACTAGTACAGTACCGCGAGGCGGCTATGAATCGCATAACGGAACAAGTATGGCTGCTCCGCAAGTAGCTGGAGCGGTTGCCCTCTTGCGTCAAATGCATCCGGATTGGACGACAGAACAATTGAAAGCGGCTCTTGCTAACAATGCAAAAACATTACATGATGTCAATGAAAATACATACCCTGTTATGGAACAAGGATCTGGTTTAATTAACATTCCGAAAGCAGCTCAAACAAATGTATTAGTAAAACCTAACAATGTCAGCTTTGGTCTTATTAAGCCAAATAGCGGAAAAGTAAAACTGACGCAAAATGTTACATTACAAAACCTTTCTAGTAAAAAGAAAAGTTTTTCAACTCGTGTGGAATTACTAGATGCCAACACAAAAACAAAAGTAAAAGCTTCTGTCCCTTCATCGATTAGCATACAACCGAATAGTAGTACCGAAAAACCATTTACTATCACGGTAGATAGCTCACTACCACAAGGTGTGTATACTGGAAATGTATATGTAAAAGAACAAGGGGCAAAAGAAGAAATTCGAATTCCATTCACATTTAGTATCGATCCTAAAGATTATAAACGTATCGATGGACTTGAAATTATTAATTCTACTTTTAGCCCAAATGGCGACCACGTACTAGATGATAATCTCATCAACTACTATTTAGTTGCGCCTGTGGATGATGTAACATTACATGCAAATTTAGTTACGAAAGAACGTGTAACGTATCAAGGGATTATCCATCAAGCTAAAAATGCAACTCCTGGATGCAAACCTTTCAAATGGAATGGTACAAAAGCAGATGGCACTCCTTTAGCTGACGGGCTATATCAAATCGAAGCAGTTGCTTCTAATTCTGGTGGAGAAACAAAACAAACAGCTGCTGTATTTCTTGATCGAACTGCACCTAAGTTAACACACGAAGTTGACCAAGAAAATCTCGTAATTAGAGGAAAAGTTGATGATATTCTACTAGATTGGATGTCAGAATCTGGTTGGATAGCACCTGGTATTCCAGTGAGAATGCAATATGAAATTAACGGAAATGGTGTATGGGAACAGGCATTCCTGAACCCTTGGGAGAAAAGCTATGACATTTATTTCGATCGCACTCAATTACACGAAGAAAAAAATACTATTCACATTGTAGCAACTGATGCAGCTGGCAATACCTCTAATTTAACTGTTAATTTAGAAGTGAAATAAAGTGAAGCCTTAATCAGTAGAGATTTTGTTCATCCCCACTGATTATTAGCCTTCACCAATCGGGGGTTACGGGCAGTTATTCTCCCACCGAATTTTGAGGTAGGAATTTTACTGCTCATTAACACGGGATAAAAAATTTTTGTTGACAATTTTTTTAATATAGTTTTATAATACAAAACATAGTTTAGTTTAACGAATTATATATCGGCTTTGAAGGAATGCTAGTAGCGACTTATATCACTGTCCCAGAGAACTGATGGTTGGTGCGAATCAGTACATATACAAGCGTGAATTACAATTCTGGAGCTTCTTTCCCGTAATGCTTTTTATGCATGAAGAGAAAGACGGATCTTTCCGTTATCGTAAAGTGAGTGGTAAACAATTAGTTGTTTACAAATAGGGTGGTACCGCGATTTTTATCGTCCCTATCGGATTTTCCGATAGGGACTTTTTTGCATCCATCCTCTTACACAATTTCATATATACGCGTTGAAAGAATCGCAGTAGTATCTTATATCCCTGTTACAGAGAGCTAATGGTCGGTGGAAATTAGCACATATATAAGTATGAATTACAATTCTGGAGCTTCTTTTTCGTAGTGCTTTTATGCATGAAGGAAAAGACGGAATTTTTCCGTTATCATTAATTGAGATGTAAGTATATTTTCACTTACAAATAGGGTGGTACCGCGATTCTTTCGCCCCTATCGGATTTTCCGATAGGGGCTTTTTCTATTTATCACAGAAACATATGTTAAATAATTCCGAATCTTATGATAAAATTTTATAAGCGCTTACAAAAAATGAAAGGGGGTGATACAAGCTATACGAAATCGATATTCAATTTTATTGAAAAAAAGGAGGATGTCTAAATGACAAAGAAAACAGAAATTCCATCGCATTTAAAACCATTTGTATCCACACAACATTATGATCAATACACACCGGTGAATCACGCTGTGTGGCGTTACATTATGAGACAAAATCATAGCTTCTTAAAAGACGTTGCTCATCCAGCCTATGTGAACGGACTACAATCATCTGGTATTAATATAGATGCAATTCCAAAAGTAGAAGAAATGAATGAGTGTTTGGCACCAAGCGGCTGGGGCGCTGTAACAATTGACGGACTTATTCCTGGCGTAGCATTCTTCGATTTTCAAGGACACGGATTACTACCGATTGCAACAGATATCCGGAAAGTAGAAAATATCGAGTACACACCAGCTCCAGATATCGTACATGAAGCCGCAGGACACGCACCGATTTTACTTGATCCTACATATGCAAAATATGTGAAACGTTTTGGGCAAATTGGTGCAAAAGCTTTCTCTACAAAAGAAGAACATGATGCATTTGAAGCTGTTCGTACATTAACGATAGTAAAAGAAAGCCCTACTTCTACTCCTGATGAAGTTAAGGCTGCTGAAAATGCTGTAATTGAAAAACAAAAGTTAGTTTCTGGTTTATCGGAAGCTGAACAAATTTCACGTCTTTTCTGGTGGACAGTAGAATATGGATTGATCGGAAATATAGATGATCCAAAGATATATGGTGCTGGTCTCCTTTCTTCTGTTGGCGAAAGCAAACATTGCTTAACAGACGCTGTAGAAAAGGTTCCATTTTCTATCGAAGCATGTACAGGGACAACTTATGACGTAACAAAAATGCAACCACAACTATTTGTTTGTGAATCCTTTGAAGAATTAACAGATGCGCTTGAAACATTTTCTAAAACAATGGCCTTTAAAACAGGTGGAAAAGAAGGTTTAGAAAAAGCAATTCGCTCTGAGAACTATGCAACAGCTGAGCTAAATAGTGGATTACAAATTACAGGTACATTTAGCGAGACAATTGAAAACGATGCAGGTGAATTAATTTACATGCGAACAAATTCGCCAACGGCATTAGCGCTTCATAATAAACAGTTAGCGAATCATTCTACTTCTGTACACAGTGACGGATTTGGAACACCGATTGGATTACTTACTGAAAATATTGCATTAGAAAATTGTACAGACGAACAACTACAATCATTAGGAATTAAAATTGGAACTATCGCTGAGTTTACTTTTGCAAGTGGTATTCATGTAAAAGGAACAGTAACAGATATTGAGAAAAATGATAAGAAAATTGCTCTTATTTCCTTTATCGATTGCACAGTTACTTATAACGCCCGCGTTTTATTTGATGCTTCATGGGGCGCATTTGATATGGCTGTTGGCTCACAAATCACTTCAGTATTCCCAGGTGCCGCAGATGCAGCAGCATTTTTCCCAATGGATGAAGAAGTTCAAGAAATTCCTGCTCCGCTTGTACTGAATGAACTCGAGCGTATGTATCAAACAGTTCGAGATATTCGAAGTGAGGGGATTTTACACGACGCGCATATCGATCAATTAGTAGCAATCCAAGAAGTATTAAATAAATTTTATGCGAAAGAATGGTTGCTGCGCCTTGAAGTATTAGAGTTACTTTTAGAGCATAACAAAGGGCATGAAACATCTGCAGCATTACTACATCAACTTTCTACTTTCACAACTGACGAAGCTGTAACACGCCTTATTAACAATGGTCTTGCGTTACTTCCAATAAAGGATGTGAAAAATGATGCTAAGATTAACTGAAGAAGAAGTTCACGAGGAATTATTGAAGGTAGATAAATGGATGGTAAAAGATGAGAAATGGATTGAACGAAAATATATGTTTTCCGACTACTTAAAAGGAGTCGAATTTGTCTCTGAAGCCGCCAAACTATCAGAAGAACATAATCACCATCCATTTATCCTTATCCAGTATAAAGCAGTTATTATTACTTTGTCATCTTGGAATGCAAAAGGTTTAACGAAACTAGATTTTGAGCTTGCAAAACAATTTGATGAACTATTTTTACAAAACGAAAATGCAATTATAAGAAAATAAAAAAGAGAAGCCTTTTTAGGCTTCTCCTTTTATTTGGAAATGGATACAATGTCCAAATGGATCCTCGACTTGTAATATTCCATCTTTGTACGTAGCAATCTTACCAATATTTTTTAAGCTTTCACATACTTGCTCTTTTTGTTTTTCATCCGCTAATACAATTGTGAAATATTTCAAACCAACAGAACCTGGCATTTGCGGTGGTACCCCTTCACCTTGCCATGTATTTAAACCGATATGGTGATGATAGCCACCTGCTGATACGAACAACGCTCCATTACGAGCTGGGATTGTTACTTCAAAACCAAGACCATCAACATAGAAACGTTTCGCTTCCTCTAAATCAGCTACATGGAAATGAATATGCCCCATCACAGTACCAGCTGGAAATCCACTCCATGTACTTCCTTGCTGCAATAATTCTTCACCAGCTAACGGGTTACTAACAAATGGGAGCTCTCCATTCTCATCACGCCAAACTTCTTTTTGTCGATCATGATAAATTTCAATCCCGTTTCCATCTGGATCAGCTAAATAAAGAGCTTCACTAAAGTAATGATCGGCCCCGCCATGTAGTGGATATACCATTTCTACAAGATGACGAAGAACATTCGCTAAATCCTGCCTACTTGGTAATAAAATTGCGTAATGATATAACCCTGTTCTTCCTCTTTGCTTCGGAAAAGCTTCTTTCTTTTCTTCAATGATAAGAAGTGGTTCATCATTTTCATTCCCAAATGTAACGACTGCTTTTTCTTCTTTTAGCACCTTCATACTTAGTACTTCCGTATAAAACTCTAGTGATTTCTTTACATTAGATACGTATAAATGAACAACATCCAGTGTTGTATCGGGATGAAGTTGAAAACTCATCTTGTTAGCCCCCCATTTAAATTAGTTCTTCTTTGACATTTTTTCTTTTAAGAAATTATCTACAAAACCATCAGCTTTTGCAACAAATAAGTATGCACCCATTGCTAATAATGCAAGTTCTAATTCGAAACCAGGATTTTTTCCATCTCCCAATAAACCAGCTGACCATTTCACTTTTACGATTGCTCCAACCATAACAAGTGCAAATAATAATCCAATATATCTTACACCTAAACCTAGAATTAATAATAGGCCTCCAACTAATTCAAATGTTGCTACACCGTATGCAAGTCCTCCTGGTAAACCAATGCTTGTAAACCACCCTGCAATATTGTCAATTCCTGATTGGAATTTTGTTAAACCGTGCATGAAGAATGTTACCCCTAACACGATACGAATAATTAAGTTACCAATATGTTGATTCATTTCTTTCTCTCCTTTATAGTTTTCTTATACAAAACTTTTATTTACATTACAAAACATACACTAATTTTTTTTATTCGTCAATTCATTTTCACTGGGAAAAAATATATTTTTTTTGCTATGATACAAATAGTTGTTTACAAAAAGGAGCTTGATTTTATGAATATTGGTTCTGCAATACGTGAAATTCGTCAACGTAGAGGCATAACAATCGCACAAATTTGTGAGGGAACAGGTCTTTCTAAAGGATTTATGAGTCAGGTTGAAAATAATAAAACATCACCATCTATCTCAACTTTAGAAACGATCTCCAATTTTTTAAACGTTCCCCTTCCCTATTTATTGTTAGAGCAAAAAGATCGATTAAAAATTGTCAAAAAAGAAGAACGGAAATACAGTGTATACGGCAAAGATGAGCAAAGAATTGAACATGTTGCGGAGCAAGGGGGCCTTCGCCTATCTTTAGTAGAAATCCCTACTGGATTCCCGAAAGAAAACTCACCAAATGCCCATGAAGGGGAAGAATGTCACCTTGTATTACGCGGAAAACTAGAAGTTCAGCACGGTGAAGATATTGCAATTGTAGAAGAAGGTGATTCTTTCTCATGGAATGCATGCGTTCCTCATATTGTTCGTAATATAGGAGAAGAAACTGCATTACTACTCATCTCTAGTTATGCGGAAAATCGAAAACGTGTTTACTAAATAATAAAAAAGAAGCCTGCTAAACAGGCTTCTTTTTTATCCCCTTATAATTCCATAACTTGTCCCCACTAGTACAGTCTTTTCGTGTTGATTGCGATAAACTGACTCGATTGAAACTTTTTTATAGCCTTCCATTTGCTCAACATTTGTTAAAGTTAATTCACAAGTGATTGTATCTCCTGTGAAAACTGGTCTAATAAACTCACTTACTAATTCTCTTGCTATGTAATGTAATTCTTCGCCTACTTTCGTTCCAATGCTAGCAGTCAATAAACCATGGACCATTAATCTTCCATTTTCATCATATTCCACATGGTGTCTACCTTTATCTCCGGTAATATTTGCAAATTCAAACACCTCTTCCTCAGTAAATCTTCTTTCATATTTAAATACATCCCCAACTTTTATACTCATTTTTATCCCCCTAATAATAAACAGAATTTTCTTTTATTTTATCATAAAATGTGCCTCAATCCATTCTCTATTATCAAATCCTCAAAATTACCTCGCTAAACTTTTACTTTTCATTCATTTATCGGTGACCATCTCTTTTCGCGACTTGATATCCATAATACGCACATGTTCCATTTCTCGATAGCTCTCTAACTTCAAATCCACAGCTTCTATAAAAATCAAAATTGTTCGCAGAAGTATGTGCAAACCAGTCACCATGTGGTAGCTTTTGCAAACAAAGAGCGACAAGTTTCTTACCTAATCCCTTCCCTCTATATTCACATTTCACAACTAAATTTACTATGTTCGCGACCATGATTCCATCAGAAATGACTCTAACCATGGCAATCATCTCTTCTTCATCCCAAATTGTGAATGCCCATGTTGAATTTTCAAATGCTATCGTGAATTTTTCAATTTGCCAAGAAGGGATATTATCATTGCTCCAACCGGCATCTTCGAATAAAGTCTTAATTGCATATGCAGGTACACCATTCGTCCCCTCACGAATAATAAGTCCATTATGATAAATGTACATGTAATCCCCCCTTTATTTTTATATACCATTCTTCAAAAAATGCAATTAACCTTTTTTCATCCAACGCGCCTAATGGAATAAACGAGAACATCCATCCCATGAAATGAAGTTGTTTTCTCATAACTAAGCCCCGTTTTTCTAGCAACAAAGATTGAGGCGGGGTGGTCCGGATTAATAAGAGAAATCAATTTATTCATTCGTAACGCTTGGAAGCCATAGTCTCGAAATGCTGCCGCTGCTTCTCTCGCATAGCCTTTTCCCCAATACTGAGGTAATAACCAATAACCAATTTCAATTTCCTCTTTTCCATCTATCTGCTGCTTTACTAATCCTGCATGACCAATCCGTATCCCCGTTTCCTTTTCAATTAATACAAATAAACCGAGGCCGTTTTTATAGCTAGGAATTACCCACTCTTCCAAACTTTTTTTACATTGCATATATGTTTTTAAATTCCCATTTCCAATATAGCGCATTACTTTTTCGTTTCCCCATAGTGAAGCGTAGAACTGTAAATCATCCATTGTATATTTACGAATTTGTAAACGGTCTGTATGAAACATTCCTTCACTCCTTTCTACTAATTTCTTCTTAATTTCACAATCATATTTTGTATGCACAATAAGTGTTACCATTTATTATAAATGAATCAACCACATAACACAGAATATTCAATCTTATAGAAACAAAAAAAGCAGTAGACAAATATTGTCCACTGCATCCATATCATAACTAGCATAAAGAAAACTACAATTGAGGGGGGTGTAGGATTTTCAAATATACTAGATACTTATCCCGTTCTAACGGGCGGTAAACTTTCCAATTGTTTCAAGTGAAAAGTTTACCGCACATAAGAACTTCCTTCGTTCATTAAGATAGTATTGCTAAATAATCATATACACGCTTAGATTTCTCTCCACCCATTCGTGCATGTTGAAGAAGAGAAATACCATGAGGACCAGATGCGCGCAATGCTTCTGGTTGAGCTACTAAAATAGCTTGTACAACTTCTAATTCACCAAGCATAGCTGCTGCAAAAATATCCATCCGAGCACCCTTTTCTAGTAAATAAAGAGCAATATCTTTACGACCTACATGTGCCGATGCGCCTAACGCACTTTCCCAATCTGATCCACCCCAATTATAAGAGGCGTGAAGTAAGCTTGGTGATTCAACCAATAGCTCTTGTACTTTCTCTAAATCCCCGTGAGCTGCCATAACAAATTCTCTTACTAATTCAATGGTAATACGCTCTTCTGTTTGCATCGCTCTTCTCCCCTTTTAGAAATTCGTTTCGGTGTAAAAAAAGGCTTGTCACTTCCCTGAAAAATATCTACATCTATGCCAAATACATGTTGAAACATTTCATGGCATAGTACTTCTTCTGGTATACCATCATACTGAATTTTTCCTCGCTTTAATACAAGTAAACGATCGCTATATTGAGCAGCTTGGTTAATGTCATGTAAAACCATTATAATTGTCATTCCAAACTCCTCATTTAATCGTTTCACAAGTTCCATTACTTCCAACTGGTGAACGATATCTAAAAAGGTTGTTGGTTCATCCAATAATAAGACATTTGTACGTTGCGCTAGCGTCATCGCAATCCAAGCACGTTGCCGTTCCCCTCCTGATAAAGAATGTAAAAGACGATATTCATACCCTTCAAGATTTGTAACAGACAATGCCCAATCAACAATTTCTTCATCTTCTTTATTTAAGTGGCTACTCCATGATTTATGTGGACCTCTTCCGAACTCAATTAGTTCTTTCACTGTTAAATCTAATTGATGATCATGCATTTGTGGTAACATTGCTAATTGCTTCGCTACATCAGCACTCTTCATCATATGAATATTTTTCCCATCTAAAATGATGTCCCCTTCGCTTTGTTTCAGTAGCCTTGCTATTAAACGAAGCAAAGTAGATTTTCCCGATCCATTCGGACCAATTAAACTAACGATTTCTCCAGCCTTAATATGTACATTCATATTTTGCATTTGAAATCTTTCAGAGTGTGCGTAAAACACTTTGTTAACGGAAATCACTTTGTTTTCCTCCTCTATGAATTAAATATAAGAAGAACGGACCACCTAAGAAGGACAGTAAAATACCAACAGGCAATTCGATTGGGTCAAACCAACTTCGAGCTATTGCATCCGCAAAAACAAGTAATACCCCGCCGCCAAGGCATGATAAAGGTAGCAAATATCTATAATCATTTCCAACTAATAAACGTAGCATATGTGGTACGACAAGACCGACAAATCCAATAAGACCAGACACACTTACTGCAATTCCAGCTAATAATGTACTTACTACGATTAAATAAAACCGACTTTTTTCCACGTTATGTCCTAATAACTTTGCCATTTCATCTCCAAGCATTAACACTCGAATATGCTTAATACCAAAGAAAGCTAATATAATGGCGAATATTGCATAATAAATAATCATATTTAAATGTGCCCAACTTACACCACCAATACCACCCGCTAGCCACGGTAACACCGATTGTACTTTGTCACTATGTAATAACATTAATGCTGAAGTTGCTGCACCAATTAATGCATTGATCGACACCCCTACTAAGACGATTTTTGAAGGTGGTGCCCCTTTTTGCCATGATAAAGCATAAATAACCATCGCTGTTATGAAAGATCCTAAAAACGCCCCTAGTGGTAAAAAAGCTAGATGCTGTGGGAATAAAATCATGATGACAATTGCTACAAGGCCTGCCCCAGATGAAACTCCGATAATACCAGGATCTGCAAGAGGGTTTCTCATAACTCCTTGTAGCAGTGTACCAGATGCAGCTAAACATGTTCCTACTATAAACCCAATGAGCACTCTCGGTATGCGAAGATCCCATACAATTCGATGAACTGTCGAACCTTCATCTTGTATACCCGTTAGAATATCTCGTACAGAAAAGGATAAACTTCCTGCGAAAAGACCGTAAAAGAGACCTAGGATTGTTAATACAACTAAAGTAACTGCTATTATCCATCTTTTTTTCGCAAAAGGATGTTCCTTTTCTCTTACTACTTCACTACTTTCCATAGTATCATTTCCTTACATCTTGTATACTTTTATACATAAAGTCCATTGCTTCTGTAACTTTTGTACCAGGATTAGATCCAAATAAATCAGGTGGCAAAATAACTACGCGGTTTTGTTTTACTGCCTCTAAATTTTTCCACGCTTCATTTTTCATCATTTCGCCTTCGAATGCTTTTTTCACACTTTTTGGATCTCCGTGTGTAATTAAATAAATCACATCTGGATTCGCCTCAATAATACGTTCTACACTTAGCTGTGCATATTGCGGATATTCTTTCGTTTCTGGAAAATCAGAAGCAATATTTTTTCCGCCTGTTTTTTCTAAAATATCACCTGATAAAGATGTTGGTAATGCCGCTAAATAAGTTCCTGGTGCGCCATACACTAGCAATGCTTTCGCATCGCTCTTTTTCTCATATTTCTTCATTTGATCATTCATTTTTTGATTAATTTCTTTTGCTTTATCTTCTTTCTTCATTACCGTTCCATATAATTCAATATTTTTTTGAATATCTTGTACAGAATTCGCAGAAGAAATGATAACTTGCGTTCCTTGTCCTTCAACCGTTGGCACATTCTTTTGGAATCCATTGTTAGCAACAAGTACATCGGGCTTTAAACTAGCAATTTGCTCAAAATTCGGTTGATGTGCATTCCCAATTACTTGTGCTTTCTTTAGCTCATCTGGAAGAGTTAATTTCGTATCCGGGCGACCTACTATTTTTCCACCTAAAGCATGAATAATATCCATGTCCCCCATACTTAATGTTGCAAAACTTTCTGGCACTTTATCGAATGTTACCTTTCTTCCTGATAGGTCGGTAATTTCGATTTTCTCTTTTCCTTTTTCTGTTTTGGTTGCAGACGCTTTTTCGTCCCCTTTGGCACTGCAACCTATTAACAAGAAAAAAATAGATAAAATCGCTGTAAATAGCGTAATAGATTTTTTCATTCCTTCACCTCTAATTGATAATGATAATCATTAACTACTATTCTACTTTAATTGATAAGGATTATCATTGTCAACACGAAACGCATATATTTTCCTACAAAAAAACAAAAAGCGCGACAAAAAGATTTTTTCTTTTCGCTGCGCTCTAGTTAACAATATTATTCACATTCATTTTCCTCTAGCTGGTCACGCATCACTTTCACACGCTGAAAGAAAAAGAACGATAAGCTTAAAAATATAACGATGCTCCCCATCATAACAAAAAATTGGATTGTCTCTTTTGCTCCACTCGGAATCAATAAGCCAACCATTAACAATGTACTTACAGCGAGAAGCATTTGTCCAAACCGAGTATAATCTTCTATTTTTCCTTTTAATTCTTTCATTATATTCTCACTCCTCCATTTCACTGTATCATATTCTATGAAACTGAAAGACCAGTAAATACAGCCATTCTGGGAGATGTTTTCCAATAAAAAAAGAGCCGCTTTTACTGCGGCTCTTTTTTTATCATTATTCACCTTTATATGCTTCCATATAAATTTCTTTCAGCTCTGAAATAAGCGGTAACTTTGGATTAGCAGTTGTACATTGATCTTCAAAAGCTCTTTCTGCTAATACTCCAACAACCTCTTCAAATTGCTCTTTATCGACTCCTTGTCCCGCAATACTCATATTAATATTTAAGCTTTTTCCAAGCTCAATAATTGCTTGGACGAGTGATTCCACCCCTTCTGCTGCCGAACTTGCTGGAAGCCCGAGCATTCTCGCTATATGTGCATATCTTTCATCTGCCACAAAGTGCTCATATTTTGGGAACAATGCGTGTTTTCTGGGCTTAATAGCATTATAGCGGACTACGTGCGGCATTAGAATGGCATTTGCGCGTCCGTGCGGAATATGGAATTCTGGTCCAATCTTATGTGCTAAGCTGTGATTAATACCGAGGAAAGCATTTGCAAATGCCATCCCTGCAATTGCAGAAGCGTTATGCATTTTTTCTCTTGCTTCTTCATCATTTCCATCTTTATATGCTCTCGGTAAATATTTGAATACGAGATCAATAGCTTTTAATGCTAATCCATCTGTATAGTCATTTGCCATAACAGACACATACGCCTCAATTGCATGTGTCAAAACATCCATACCAGTATCTGCTGTTACATGTGGTGGTACTGTCATTACAAATTGTGGATCAACAATTGCTACATCTGGTGTTAATTCATAATCTGCGAGCGGATACTTTATATTATTTTTCTTATCTGTAATAACCGCAAATGGTGTCACTTCTGATCCCGTTCCTGATGTCGTTGGAATCGCAACAAACTGCGCCTTATTTCCTAATTCCGGATATTTACATGTACGTTTTCTTATATCTAAAAATTTCTGTTTAATACCATAGAATGTCGTTTCTGGATGCTCATAGAATAACCACATTCCTTTTGCTGCATCCATAGCTGAACCACCACCAAGTGCGATAATTACATCTGGCTTAAAACTTTTCATCATTTCCGCACCTTTGAAAACAGTTTCATCTGATGGATCTGGTTCGACCTCAAAGAAAACTTCAACTTTCACATCATTTGCATTCTTGTTTAAATAGTGCGCGACTGTATCGACATAGCCATGTTCAACCATTCCGGGGTCCGTTACAATAAATGCACGTGAAATGTTAGGCATATTTGCTAAATAAGCTGTAGCATGTTTTTCAAAATAAATTTTTGGTGGCAGTTTGAACCACTGCATATTCTTTTTTCTATTTGCCAGCCTTTTTATATTTAATAAATGAGTCGCTGTTACATTTTGGGAAACTGAATTCTTTCCGTATGAACCACAACCAAGTGTAAGTGATGGAATAAATCCATTATATATATCCCCTATTCCACCTTGTGATGAAGGTGCATTTACAATGAGACGGCAAGCTTTCATACGTAACCCAAATTGCTTTTGCACATCTTTATTTGTAGAATGGATAACTGCTGAATGTCCTAAACCACCGAGGTTCAACATTTCTTCGCAATATGTAAATCCTTCTTCTAATGAATTTGCCTTCACACAAGCTAATACTGGACTCAGTTTCTCACGGGATAACGGATATGCTGCTCCGATACCTTGAATTTCAGCTACAAGCATTTTTGTATGTCCAGGAACAGTGATCCCAACTAAATCGGCAATATACTGTGCTGATTTCCCTACAATATCACTATTTACTGCACATGTATTTTCATTTATAACGAGCTTTTCTAATTTTTTTCTTTCTTCTTCTGTTACAAAGTAACAACTGTTTTCAATCATTTCTGTTTTAACATCATCATAAATTTCTTTATCGACAATGATTGCTTGTTCCGATGCACAAATCATACCGTTATCAAATGTTTTTGATAAAATTAAATCATTAACAGCTCGTTTTACATGTGCTGATTTTTCTATATAACACGGTACATTACCAGGACCAACGCCTAACGCTGGTTTTCCAGTAGAGTAAGCTGATTTCACCATACCAGCGCCTCCAGTTGCTAGAACGAGTGCTACACCATCATGGTTCATCAATTGTTTCGTCGCTTCAACAGACGGTCTTTCAATCCATTGAATACAGTGTTTTGGTGCACCAGCTTTCATCGCTGCATCATATACGGTTTTCGCTGCTGCCACAGAACATTTTTGTGCGGAAGGATGAAATGCGAAAATAATTGGATTTCTTGTTTTTATCGCAATTAACGCTTTAAACATTGTTGTCGACGTTGGATTCGTTACTGGTGTTACTCCAGCTACTACACCGACAGGTTCCGCGATTTCTATTATTTCTTCATGAGGATCTTCGTGAATAATCCCTACCGTTTTATCTTGCTTTATACTATGCCAAATATATTCAGTGGCAAAAATATTTTTAATGCATTTGTCTTCATATACACCACGGCCAGTTTCTTCAACTGCCAATTTTGCTAGCGGCATATGTTGATCAACACCTGCTAATGCCATTTCATGAACAATGTTGTCAATTTCCTCTTGTGTAAAACTTTCTAATGCTTGTAAAGCTTGTTGACCATTATTTACTAGCGTATCAATCATCTTTTTTACTTCCTGCATTTCATTTACAACTTTCTCTTTGACTACCATGTGAATTTCCTCCTATTCTACTATTACGGTCCTTATATGTCCCTGTAGGTCAAAATAAGTCCCAATTAACACAAAAAAATAGAGATGCTTTCCTACATGAATTTCATTGTTTGTGAAAAGTTTCACAAGTTTGTTCGTGAGTAACGTTTCCTGAATTCAATATACATGAAATCATTTCGTTTGTGTATGTCTATTTTGTGAAATGTTTCACAAAAAGACGTAATAAAAAAACGCACTGCTAATATAGAGCAGTGCATTTTTTATTATGCTAGCGCTTGTGCTAAATCTTCAATTAAATCTTCACCATCTTCAATACCGACAGAAATACGAATTAATGTATCTGTAATTCCTAATTCTTTGCGGCGATCAGCTGGGATTGATGCATGTGTCATTTGAGATGGAATAGAAATTAAACTTTCTACCGCTCCTAAGCTTTCAGCAAGTGTAAAGTATTGTAGTTTCTCAAGTACTTTATTTAATGTTTCTTCACTATCTACATCAAATGAGATAATAGCACCAAACCCGTTTGCTTGTTCTGTTGCTAATTCGTGATTTTGATGTGATTCAAGACCTGGGTAATATACTTTATTTACTTTTGGATGATTATTTAAGAACTCAGCAATAGCACGTGAATTCGTTTCATGTTCTTCCATACGAATTCCTAATGTTTTTAAACCGCGAAGTAGTAAGAAGCTATCTTGTGGCCCAAGAATACCTCCTGTTGAGTTTTGTACAAAGTGAAGATCTTCTGCTAGTTGTGGGCTATTTACAACTACTAAACCTGCAACTACATCACTATGACCTCCTAAATATTTCGTTGCACTATGAAGCACAATATCTGCTCCTAAAGAAATCGGCGACTGCCAATATGGCGTCATGAATGTGTTATCAATAATTGTTAATAGGTCTTTCTCTTTAGCAAGAGTAGATATTTTCTTAATATCAGTAATTTTTAGTAGTGGGTTCGTTGGTGTTTCCACATAAATTGCTTTCGTATTTGGACGAATCGCTTCTTCAACTTCCTCTAAGTTTGTTGTATCTACAAATGTATGCTCAATACCGAAACGGTTTAATACTTTCGTAATAACGCGGTATGTTCCGCCATAAACATCATCTGTTAAAATAACGTGGTCACCTTTTGAGAACAACATAATTGTCGCTGTAATAGCAGCCATTCCTGAACCAAATGCAAATCCAGCATGCCCATTTTCTAATACAGCAATCATTTCTTCTAAAGCTGCACGTGTTGGGTTACCTGTACGTGAATATTCATATCCTTGATGCTTACCAACTGCTTCTTGTTTGTACGTACTTGTTTGATAAATCGGTACGTTTACAGATCCAGTTGAAGGTTCTCCTATGCGAATACCATGAATTAACTTTGTCTTTGCTCTCATTTTTTATTCCCATCCTTTGTATATGTCTTTACTTAAATAGCGCTCACTGCTATCAGGAAAAATCGTTACAATATTTGTACCTGGTGCTGCCTTCTCGGCCTCAAGTAAGCTCGCATGAAATGCTGCTCCTGAAGAGCTCCCAACGAGAAGTCCTTCTTTTTGCGCTAATTCTTTCACTCGTAAAAATGCATTTCGATCAGAAATCGTATGAATTTCATCAAAATAAGATGTCTTCAAAAATGGCGGGATAAATTCCAGTCCAATTCCTTCGGTCTCATGTGAACCAGCCTTACCACCATTTAAAATAGATCCTTCTGGCTCTACGATAACTGTTTTAATATCTATATTTTTTTCTTTCAAATAAGATGCAGTCCCCATAAACGTACCGCCAGTTCCTGCTCCAGCAACAAATATGTTAATCTCTCCATTCAATGCGTCCCACAGTTCAGGTCCTAGTGTTTTAAAATATGCACGAGGATTTGCCTCATTTGCGAACTGACTTGGAGAGTATGAATTCGGTAGTTCATTTACTAACTCTTTTGCTTTAGCAATTGCACCGGTCATTCCTTGCTCAGTCGGTGTATGCACGACCGTTGCACCTAGTGCTTTCATTAATTCTTGTTTTTCAATACTAAATTTCTCTGGTACACAAACAATAACACGTAAATCATGTTCTAATGCTGCAAGTGCCAGTCCAATACCAGTATTCCCAGCAGTCGGTTCAATAATTGTTCCACCCTGGGTCACAAGCCCTTTTTCTAGCGCATCTTCGATTAATTCTCTTCCTAAACGATCCTTAACGCTTCCGCCTGGGTTATAAAATTCAAGCTTTGCAAATAAACGGACTCCTTTCGGAAGTGAAAAACGAGTAATTTCTACAATTGGTGTATGACCAATTAACTCATGAACTCCACGATATACATTCATCGTGTTCTCCCCCTTGTTTGCCAATAAAGAAAAGGCAACTGTATGTATTTTCTTTATATGAGACAGTTGCCTTTTTGTTACATTACTTTAACTCTTCTAACACTTTTACGATAAAGTTTGTAGAATGAAGAGCTGCTTGATCTAAAAACTGATCAAATGAAACATTTGATTCTTTACCAGCAATATCAGAAAGTGCGCGAATGATAACAAACGGAATTTCATATTGGTGGCATACTTGTGCAACAGCTGCTGCTTCCATTTCTACCGCATAAAGATTTTCAAATTTATCACGGATGGCTGCAACGCGGTTCGGATCACTCATAAATGAATCACCTGTTGCAATCATACCTTTTACAACTTGAATATTTTCTTCAGCCTGCATACATTTCTCAGCTAATGCAACTAACGCCTCATCAGCTTTAAATCCAGGCGGCATTCCTGGTACTTGACCATATTCATAGTTAAATGCTGTTACATCTACGTCATGGTGACGAACTTCAGTGGAAATAACTACATCACCAACGTTTAGAGAATGATGGAATCCACCAGCTGAACCAGTATTAATTACTTTTTCAGGCTTATATTTTTCTAATAAAATTGTCGTTGACATCGCTGCGTTTACTTTACCAATACCAGACTTTAACAAGATTACTTCATGCCCTGCTAATAGCCCTTTCGTAAATTCACAACCTGCAACCGTTTCTGTCTCTGCTTGTTCTAATTTGTCACGTAAAATACGTACTTCTTCTTCCATTGCTCCAATTACAGCAATTCTCAATCTAATCCCTCTTTCTATTGCTTAGTTGCCTCCATTACCCAAACGAAATGATTTAATCTCGTGAACGTTACATGGAAGCCATTGTTTTCAAAAATAGTCTGCATAACTGGAATACGTGTATAGTATTCCGTTTGCAAATCGTTTGCTAACTGGTGGAAACCTCTTTGTTTTGCTGTTTCAACAGTTTTATCATATGCATCTTGATCTGCAAATATCGTATCAGCAAACACTATTTTACCACCTTTGTTTAGCAATTGACTATACTTCGCAATCGCTACATTTTTTTCATCATCTGTTAAATGATGAAATGCATAGGTGCTTACAATGGTATCAATTGAATTTGGAACTTCAAACGAAAGAAAATCACCGTCTGTAATTGAAAATTCTTTTGGCAATTTCTCTTTTGCAATCATGCGCATTTCACGCGACGGTTCTATACCGTAAACTGTGCGGCCAGCAAGTAATAATTTATTTGTTAAATTACCTGTACCGACACCAAATTCTAATACATTACCAAATGACTTGTGAACTACATCCTCTAGAATGTCCTCATAATGGGCGAAAACTTCTTTATATTGTATATCTTCGCCTTGTACAAATGAGTCGTACGTATGAGCCCACTCATCAAATAAACCATTAAATTCTGTACCCATAAAAATTCCCCTTTTTCTTATCGGTTTTATCAGTATGATATTCCCTCTTTCTAAAAATGTCAATTGAAATGTACATGGTATTTCCTTCTTTTCTTTGTTACACTATAGTTGATTACATAGGAGAGGGGCCGTCTTCATGTCATTTACCTTTGAAATGTTAGAAGATAAAGTAGAGTTTTTTGAAGCGGGAGACTTAGCTTCTTTAGAACGAAAAATTAGTGAACAAATTGATAATAATAAAGCACTTATGCTTGAAGTTCATCACATCTCACATCAAATGGTTATGGATCCTGAAAGCAAAAGACCGTATTATAGCGCGGTTGTTCATTTTAAATTAAAGAAATTGCGTTAACAAAAAAGAGAAGCTCCTAAGGAGCCTCTCTTTTTTAGTTTAGAGTTTGAACAAGTACTGGTTTCCAGCCCTCATTGTCTACCCAATCAATATTTACATAATATCTTTTCCCACTTTGCTTATCTTGAACATCACCATAAGCTTTGCTCTTTCCAGTTTTGTCTCTTCCAACAAAATGGAATACTAATTGCTCTTTCGGTACTTCAACACCTGCAGCAATTGCACTTTGCATCTCATTCCAATCTGATGAACCCTGTTTAAACGTCATCGCTGGTGATGAACCTTGTTCTGTTCCTACAGCTTTCCAAGAAGGTTTTGTATACGCCTCTTTTGCCTTAGATACAGTTTTCTCAGCTGATACTTTCTCGTTAGCTTTCGCTTCTTCTTCAGCTTTTTTCTGTTCTTCTTCAGCCTTTAGCTTCTCTTCTTCAGCTTTTTTCTTAGCTTCTGCTTGCTCTTGTTCTTTTTCTTTTTTCTTAGCAGATTCTTTATCTTCTAATTTTCCAGCTTTCTCATTCTTTGTTGTTTGTTGAGAGACTTTCTTATCAGTAGAAGATGCTTGCTCTTTCGTACTAGGAACGAACAATTGATATGCTACAATAGCTACTAATAGTAATACAATAGCGATTGCAATATTTAAAACACCGTTTTGACGACGTTTTTGTTGTTTCTGTTGGAATCTTGATCCTCCTGCCATTCTCCAAACCTCCATGCAGTTTTTCCTAATTGCTATTGTAACATTAAATCTAGAAAGGTTGAACATTTACAATGATATTTTCATGAAATGAAGACATTTCACTATAAATTGCAAGATTACTTTTCATTCTCCAATTGATAGATTGCTCCTACCATATCTTTAAAAATAGGTGTAACTTTATTCACTTTGCTATCAGTCTCTAGATCAACAACAACTAAAGCATATCTTGGATTCTCATACGGAAAATAACCTGCAAACCAGCGATTCGCCCTCGTCCCTTTCCCTGTTTGCGCTGTCCCGGATTTTCCAGCGACACTTAGTGGCAACGAACGGAATGCCGTTCCTGTTCCTTTCTCCCTTGTTACAACGCCTCTTAATAACTCTTGTAATGTTTTCACTGTTTTATACGAAAGCTGTTTTCCATTTAACGTATGGCTCTCAAATGTAAAAAAATCCGCTCCATTTTTATATACTATTTTTTCAACTGCTTTCACTTCCATCTTTTCTCCATTCCTCGCAATCGTCGCCATCATATTTGCAATTGCTAGAGGTGATATACGTACATCTTTCTGTCCAATTGCTGTTTGTTCTACCGCTTTTTTACTATTTTTATTTTCTTCATTCCCCCAAATAGTAGTACCCTTTTCTTCTGGCATTTGCTCAAAATGAGGTGTATGAAATACAGAACCTTTCCATCCAACCTTTTCATTTGCTCCTAAAGCTGCTACGTATGTTTCTAGCACCGTCTTATCCTTTTGTAATAGCTCGTTACCTAACTCGGAAAATGTCCTGTTACAGCTCCTAGCAAAGCTCTCTTTAAAGTTAAGTGTACCCATCCTAACTTGCGGGTCGTTTTCACCATATAAATCTTTATTACAGTTAAATGTCCGATTAAACAAATTTACTTTTTGATCAATGACTGCAGCTGCAACTACTGTTTTAAAAACAGAGCCTGGAAAATGTGGCGTTAACATTTGATTTTCAAGTGTAGTTTTATATAAATTCTCATCCCTTACTTGTAAAGACGGCTTACTAGCCATCGCTAATATTTCATTTGTCTTTACATCAAGTAATACTAGTCCCCCCTTCTTTACTTCATTCGCTTCAATCACTTCTTCTGCTTTTTGCTGCAACTCTTTATGTAAAGTAGTTTGAATCCTAACTGGATAAAATGGATTTCCTGGTGAAGTGTATTTCGCTTGCTTTCCGAAAATTGGTTCTCCTTGCCGATCTACTTGATATAATACTTTTGCCTCTCCATCAGTCAATAGAAATTCATCAAATGATTGCTGTAATCCTGAAATACCTATCGGCGTTTGTTTTGAGATTCTTTTCAATTCTCCATATCGCTTTTGAAACTCCCTTTCGTTCTCCCCTACATCACCAATTAAATGATTTATCTCTCCAGTTTGTTTTAATCGCACTTCAGCTGCTACAATACCTAATACATGTAATTCATTTACCTTCTCCATCTGCTCTCGTGTCACTCGAAATGGAGCAGTTTCTCCTTGTAGTGTAAATGCATTTTTATTATTTTTCATTTGTCTTCTAATCTCTTGTCTCGACACACCAATGATATGCGCGATTTTCTCTAACATGTCATTTTTTATTTGTAAAAATGGAAAAATAATTAAAACAGGATATTTTTCCTCACCTATTTTTTTACCATTACGATCTATAAACTGCCCACGTCCATCGTCTACTGTAATGGATTGTGTGCGTTGCGTAACACTTTTTTCAATTAAATTTATTTTGCGATCAGTAAATGATTCTGTATCTATAATTTGAATTTGGATTAAACGACAAAGCAATACAAACATAACGCTCATAAAACAAATTAAAACAATTGTAATTCTCCGTTTTATTTTCATAAAAAACACCTCGTCTATTGTAGTTTAGACGAGGTACTATTTTATTTATACAATCTCCAAAACAAAAACAGATATTATATAAGGCTATTATTGTTTCTTTGGCTTCTCTAAAAATTTCATAAGAAGCGATCTAAATTCAGTTTCATTCACTCCAGTGTTTTTAGCAACTTCAATTACAGTGGTTGTTACATTAGCCGCTATTTTTAAATAATCCTTACTAAGATTATCCATTTCATTTCTTTTTTCTTTTGCATTCTCAACTGTTACAGAATCAATACAAGTAATCATCTTATCTACAATATGTAAATAATTATTTTGTGCATCTATTATTTTTTGAATATCATCTTTATTACTTACTTTCGATTGTTTTAAATATGTATATGCTTGATTCACTTCATCTTTTAAAATTTTATCATTATTCTTCGCCTGTTCTTGTAACATATTCTTCATATCATCTATTGTTTTTTGATCCATCGAATCTCGCAATAAATAATCTGGATTCCCAATTGCGTAATCATACTTAATCGTTACATCTTGAAATATTTTCATGACAATTGCTAATTGATACGCTACATCAAAATCATTAAATTCCTTTTTATCTTGTGGATTTTCTAAGGCTTTTGAACTCTCAGTTGCTTTAATATCCTTTTTTTCTTCTTGCTTCACTTTTTCTCCCTTTGATGATGTAGTTTCTTCATTCGTTCCGCATGCAGCAAGTCCTAATATGGAGATGCTACAAACCAATCCTGTAAAGATTTTATGTTTCATAATTAGCCCCTTTTCCCTTTTAAAACCTATGGTCTCTAATTATGATATCAAAGCTTAAAGTGTTTTTTTGACATTTTTTGTCGAATCACTCTAAGGTTTACACAATTTTTTTCATTCTACAGAAAAAAAAGATTCTCCCGATAGGAGAATCTTTTTTTTATTTTACAGAGACAATCTCTACTTGCATTTCTCCGCCTGGTGTTTGGATTGTTACTTTCTCACCAATTTGCTTACCTAATAAGCTTTTTGCGATTGGAGAATCGTTAGAAATTCTTCCTTCGAATGGATCAGCTTCCGCGCTACCTACGATTGTATACGCTTCTTCATCTCCGTTTGGTAATTCTTTAAATGTTACTGTTTTACCTAATGTAACAACAGTAGATACTTCGCCAGTATCTTTAATGATAACTGCGTTACGAATCATATTTTCTAATTGTGTAATACGTCCTTCTACGAACGCTTGCTCATCTTTCGCTGCATCGTACTCAGAGTTCTCAGAAAGATCCCCGAAGCTACGTGCGATTTTAATACGTTCTACTACTTCTTTACGTCTTACTGTTTTTAATTGCTCAAGTTCGTTCTCTAGTTTTTGCTTACCCTCTTGCGTCATAGGGTATGTTTTTTCTGTTGACATATTTTCCACTCCTTTTATATACCAATCCCCCGAAAAAAAAGAGGAGTTCCATATGAAAACTCCTCCGCTTCCATTGTTAGCGGAGGTTTCTAGTACCCTTGCACTAGCGGAGTTGTCACATACAACCCCGTATTTCCAATTCTTCTTTATATAAAGAAGATATGTATGGAAAGTTGATATAAATATGCCCTCACCTATATATAGATGAGGTTGCATGTTTCATTGTATTCGATAAGAAGGGAAAAAATCCCTTCCTACCGTATATCTTTTACTATGCTATTACAAATTTACTTTTTGTTCAAGAATTGTTGCAATTTTTGTCACCATAATATCAATTGCAACGTGGTTTTGTCCACCTTCAGGGATAATAATATCCGCAAATTTCTTAGAAGGCTCAATAAATTGATTGTGCATTGGACGTACAACATTTACGTACTGATCAATAACTGAATCCATCGTACGACCGCGCTCTTTAATATCACGTTGCATGCGGCGCAGAATACGAAGGTCAGCATCCGTATCAACGAATAATTTAATGTCCATTAACTCGCAAAGACGTGGGTCTTCTAAAATAAGAATTCCTTCTAAAATAATTACATCTTTCGGCTCAACCGGAATAATTTCTTCTGAACGCGTATGCAATGTATAGTCATATACAGGCTTATCAATTTGCTCATATGCAAGCAACTGCTGCAAATGTTCAATTAACAGATCATTATCAAACGCAAGCGGATGATCATAATTTGTTTTTAAACGCTCTTCCATTGGTAAATGGCTTTGATCTTTGTAATAATAATCTTGCTCTAAGATTAAAATAGAATGACCTTTAAAATGGTCAAAAATCGCTTTCGTTACACTCGTTTTACCTGATCCCGAACCACCAGCAATTCCAATTACAACAGGCTTATTCGTCCCCATTCGACTATCACTCTTTCTTATTGAAGTATGCTTTTGCGCATCATATTATTCACATACACTCGTTGATCCACTTTGAATTTCACGATTTGCAACGGATGTCTCGCTGCATCTAATTCGTTTCCATCCTCATCCCAAATTTTCTCCACCGTTTGCGTAAAGTTTTCTATTTCTGGTCCAAAGAACTCCACTTCATGTCCTGGTTTGAAATGATTACGTTGCTCAATCGTTACGATGCCCGTTTCTTCATTATAATCTAACACTAAACCAGCAAAATCATACGTTGTTTTCTTACTATGATTTCCAAACATTTGCTCTTGATGTCCTGGAACCCCTTCAAAGAATGCAGGAGCTGTATCACGATTTGCACATTTATCAAGCTCATCTAACCATTCTTGTTTAAACTCAAAGTTATCTGGATCCGCACAATAAGCATCAATTACTTTACGATATACAGTTGCTACAGTCGCTACGTAATGGATTGATTTCATACGTCCTTCTACCTTTAAGCTATCGATTCCGATTTCAATCATTTTCGGAATTGATAAAATTAAATTTAAATCTTTTGGACTCATCGCAAAGTGAGCATCTCCTTCTTGGAATAGAGGAAGCTCTTTTGCATCTTTATGTTGTGATACTGTTTGAACTAAATCATAATCCCAGCGGCAAGATTGGCAACAACCACCACGATTAGAATCACGCGCTGTCATATGGTTACTTAATGTACATCTTCCTGAATATGCGATACACATTGCACCATGTACGAATGCTTCAATTTCAATATCCACTTTTTCTTTAATTTCTTTCATTTCTTCATAGCTTGCTTCACGAGCTAATACAAGGCGATGTAAACCTTCTTCTTTCCAATACTGTGCTGCTTTCCAGTTGGATAGTGATTGCTGTGTGCTTAAATGCACCTCAACAGAAGGCGCTACGCGTTTACAAGTCTCAATGATAAGCGGATCAGCAACGATAATTCCCGTTACGCCAGCTTTTTCAATCCCTTTTAAATATTCCTCTAGCCCGTCCATATTTTCATTATGTGCAAAGATATTTGTTGTTACGTATATTTTTGCTCCATACTTCTTTGCAAACTCAACGCCTTCTGCCATTTCTTCTAGCGTAAAGTTACCTGCATTCGAACGAAGACCAAATTCTTGTCCACCTAAATATACAGCATCTGCCCCGTAATGGATAGCTACTTTTAATTTTTCTAAGTTACCCGCAGGGATTAACAGTTCAGGTTTCTTCACAATAACACGTTTGCCATCGATCACTCGTGAAATTTCTTGTACAGTCATTTCCTACACCCTCCTCGTTTAGTAAACCGTTTCTTTAAAGAAGAATCCTGTATCTAACGGACGATTTACTGGTTGCATTTCTTCTATTTCTTTATATAGATCATCTTTCACGTCATAATATGCATCACGATCTTCTACGCATAAATCAATCGCTTGACGATATTTCTTCGTTACTTCAATAATGTATTCAGAGCTTTTTAGTACACCGTCGATTTTTAAGCTATCAACTTCAGCATCGATTAGTTCCTCTAATTCATCGATGAAACAAATGTCGTTCGGACTCATAATGTGAGTACCATTTTCATCTTCATAAATTGGATATTTATTGTTACGCTCTGGGTCATATAAGAACATATTCTCTTCATATTTTTTCTTTTCAATGTCAAGATTACGTCCTTGATACTCAAAGTAGTTTCCTACTAATGAACGCTTCGATTGGAACATACAAGTCATACCGTGAATTTGTACTTCCAGTTCCACTTCAGCATTTTCTTTTAAATCAACAATTTCATCTAAGCTAAGCTCACGAGCTAATACAGCACGCTTTGATCCTCTTTGTCCCCAGTAATTACAAGTGAACCAGTTTGTTGCTGTCGTTTCTGTATTCCAGTGCAACTGCATATTTGGTGCTACTTCACGAACAGCCATTAATACCGCTGGATCTCCGAAAACAATTGCATCTACATTTACTTCGTTTAAAAATGAAACGTAATCTGTTAATTCTTCTACTTTATCGTTGTGGAACATAGCGTTCATGGCTACGTATACTTTCACACCATTTTCATGTGCAATCTTCACAGCTTGTTTTACATCTTCACGTGAAAACTCCCCTGCTAAACGTAAACCAAACTTTTGCTCACCGATCATTACCGCATCTGCTCCTGCTTTCGCAAGTTGTTCGATATCCGCCACCGCTCTTGGCGTTACTAACAATTCAGGTTTCTTCATACCTTGGTCACCCTCTCTTTTTACTAACAGCTACTCCATCACCAATTGGGAAAATCGTTGTATCATATCCTTCATGGTTCATAAGCCACTCATTGTACGTCTTAATACGACGGATTAAACCACGTGTACGTCTGTTTTCAATTTTCTCTTTTGTCGTTACAAGACCGTGGTACATAACATTATCTGAAATAATTACGCCACCAGGATTTAATAACGGTTCATATAAGTCAAAAAAGCGACGATACTGTCCTTTTGCTGCATCAATAAAAATAACGTCAAATGTCCCGTGTTCTTTTACTTGTTCACCTGTCTCTAACGCATCACCGTAAATAACTGAAATACGATCTGTTACTGGGGAACGTTCTATATATTCAAGTGCTTTTTCATATCGCTCACGATTGCGCTCAACTGTCACAATACGTGAATTTGGAATAGCTTGCATCATACGAATACTAGAATAACCGATTGCTGTTCCAAGTTCTAAAATGCTTTTCGGTCCAATTAAACGTAAAAATTGCAGCATAAATTCCATTCCAAGTCGATCCATAATCGGCACATGATTTTCTGTTGCATATTCTTCCATTTCAAGAATTAATTTATCTTTCGGATCAATAAATGATAATAGGTACTCGTTAACTGCATCCTCCATAAATGGTCCTCCTTATTTACATGGAGAAGTGCCTCTATGACGTCTTTTCACACATAGAATGCAATAAAAATACAAGCCAGCTTTATCCTTAGCTTGTACGTCCCGTTTTGATATTAAAAACGATTCTTCTGCCAGTTTTTAACCCGATATATTTTACCACAAAAAAGAGGGATGTGCGACTTTTTTCGCTATCCCTCCCCATTTCACTATTTTTTCGTAATGTATTTTTGCTTTAATGCATTATGCTCTTCTAATGTTTTCGCATAGTACACTTCACCACTTGGTGCAGCTAAGAAATAATAATAATCTGTTTGCGCAGGTTCTAACGCAGCTTCTACTGAATGTTTACCAGAGTTTGCGATCGGCCCTACCGGTAATCCTTTTACAACATACGTATTGTACGGTGAGTTGACCTTTAAATCTTCGTATAATACACGTTGTTTATGCTTTCCAAGTGCATATAATACCGTTGGATCCGTTTGAAGCGGCATACCTTTTGCTAAACGATTATAAAAGACACTAGAGATCTTTTGACGATCTGTAAAACCAGTTGCCTCTTCTTCAATAAGTGAAGATAATGTTAAAAGCTGATGAACATCCCAATTCTTCGCTTTCATTTTCGCCTCATTTTGAACAATGATTGCATTTGTTTTCTCAAGCATTGGAATTACAATTTCTTCTAACGTCGTATCTTTCTTATAAAACGAATACGTTGCAGGATATAAATAACCTTCTAATGGGTATTTAATATTGCTATCAAAGATTTTATCCGTTAATAACTTCGGATACTTTTGCTGCATTTTTTGAATAAATGCTTTATCGTTTAATTGACGCGTAACATCATCTTTATTCCACTTTAGTTGTGTCGCAATCGTTTCTGCAATTTCAGTTACTTGCGCCCCTTCTTTAATCGTCACTTTATAAAGAGCTGGACGATGCACGTTGCCAGATGACATTTGTTCAATCACATCTTCAGCATTCATTGAAGGATTTAATAAATATGTACCTGCTTGTAAACTTTTCGATTTAGCCTTTGTATAAAAACTAAAAACTGTACCGTTTTTTACAGCGCCTTTTTCTTCTAAAATTTCTCCAATTTTACTTGTAGATGATCCTTTCGGAATTTCTACTTCAATCTCTTTTTTATTCCCGCTATCAACTGGTCCTAATGCGGATGAAATATACGCATAGACTGAACCACAAACTAAAAGCAGTGCAATAATCGAAAATAAAAAGATACGTCTACGCTTCTTTTTCACTTGATTCTCTATCAAAACATTTCCTCCTTACTTAATTGTAGACCGTATGTACACCTTTCTATACAGCACGATGTAAAAACGCAAAAAATTCACTTATCTTTTTTAATTGACACTTTATTTTTCTACAATCCGTCTCATTATACTACAAAGACTTACACAGTTTCGACAAAAAATCTTTCATTTTACATATAAATACAAAAAAAGATGGACTGTATGTCGTCCATCTTTTCAGTACTTATTATTCAGCTTCTTGCTCATCAGCTAGAGTGTTGAACATTTCTTGTACCATTTCCCACTCTTCTTCAGATTCGATTGGAAGTAAAGTTCCGCCCTCTTCTTCATTTTGCTCATAAGCCATTGCATCATAAATTTGGTCTCCATCTTCGTCTACTTCACCGATTGGAGAGAAGACTACGTATGATTTTTTCCCAAATTTTTCAGCGTCAAAAGTGAAAATAATTTCACATAAATGTTCGTTACCTTTTTCGTCTACAATTGTAATTTGATTTTCTTCCATTTTGGTCACCTCTTATTTACTATCTAAAAATCCTTGTAAGATTACGACTGCAGCCATCTTATCAATTACTTGCTTTCGCTTCTTACGGCTTACATCGGCTGAAATGAGCAGACGTTCCGCTGCCATTGTTGACAAACGCTCGTCCCACATTACAACGTCTAATTGTAACAGCTCTCGTAGGTTTTCTGCAAATTGTTGGCACGCTTCACCACGCGGGCCAATTGTACCATTCATATTTTTAGGTAAACCTACTACTATCTTGTCCACATTGTACTGCTTTACTAACTCAGAAATACGATCAAAACCAAAGTGACCTCGTTCTTCGTTAATCTTAATTGTTTCTAATCCTTGTGCTGTCCAGCCCATTTCGTCGCTAATTGCAACTCCGACTGTTTTTGTACCTACATCTAAACCTAATATCCGCATAAACTACTCCTCACGATGATGTTTCAAGTAAGACTTCACAAGCTCTTCAATTAACTCATCACGTTCAAGCTTGCGAATGATGCTACGTGCATCTTTATGGCGAGGTATGTATGCTGGGTCTCCACTTAATAAATAACCGACGATTTGGTTAATCGGATTATAGCCTTTTTCTTGAAGTGCATCATACACAGTTAAAAGTACATCATTTACATGGACACTCTGTTTTTCATCTTGAATGCTAAACTTCATTGTTTTATCAAAACCGTCCATTTCAAGCACCTCACTTATATAGTAAGTATAGGGAGAAGAACTTCTCCTCTCCCTACCATTGTACACTACTATCTCTTTATTTTGAAACAGATTTAACGTACTCTTGTACAAATGCTAAAGCTTCTTCGACTTGAGCTGGGTTTTTACCGCCTGCTTGTGCCATATCAGGACGGCCGCCACCGCCACCGCCGCAACGAGAAGCTACTTCTTTCACAAGTTTACCAGCATGGTAACCTTGGCTAATTAAGTCTTTCGTTACACCTGCTAGGATGTTTACTTTATCGTCATTAACAGACGCTAATACAACAACTGCTGACTCTAATTTATTTTTCAGATCATCCATCATCGTACGTAAGTTATTCATATCTGCAACATTTACTTTCGCTGCTAATACATTCACACCATCAACTGTCATTACAGAATCAGTTAAGTTTCCAGCTTCGATATTGCTTAATTTCGCAGCAAGAGATTCATTTTCTTTTTGCAGTTGTTTCACTTCAGCAAATAGACCATCAACTCTTGTTAAAATATCTTTCGGATTTGTTTTCATTTTTCCTGCTGCTTCTTTTAATAAACCTACTTGATCGTTCATTAATTCGTATGCAGACTTACCAGTTACTGCTTCAATACGACGAGTTCCTGCACCGATACCAGACTCAGCAACGATTTTGAAAATACCGATAGAAGCTGTATTATCAACGTGACAACCACCACAAAGCTCTAAGCTGTAATCGCCAACTTGTACAACGCGTACAACATCTCCGTATTTTTCACCGAATAATGCCATTGCGCCCATTTCTTTCGCTTCTTCGATTGCTTTTTGAGAAATCTCAACATCAATACTTTCCCAAATTTTCTCGTTTACCATACGCTCAATTTTTTCTAATTCGTCAGCTTGTACTTGACCGAAGTGAGAGAAGTCAAAGCGTAGACGTTCAGAAGTTACAAGAGAACCTGCTTGGTTAACGTGTGTTCCAAGTACGTCTTTTAATGCTTGGTGTAGTAAATGAGTTGCTGTATGATTTTTTACAACGCTACTACGGTTTTTCGTATCGATAATAGCTTTTACAGCCGCATCTTTCGTTAATGTACCTTCTTCAACAACAACTTTATGCAAGTTTTGGCCGTTTGGTGCTTTTTGTACGTCTTTTACAAGAACTTTCACACCATCCGCAAGAAGGTAACCACGGTCTGCAATTTGTCCACCGCTCTCAGCATAGAATGGTGTTACATCAAGCATTAATTGTCCTTCTTCACCAGCTTGTAAGCTGTCTGTGTATTCACCGTTTTTCACAAGTGCAACAACGTTACTTTCTGTTGCAACTGTACCGTAACCAACGAATTCGCTCGCTACTTTAATTTCTCCAAGGACACCACCTTGAACTTGCATAGAATCAACGTCTTGACGAGCAGCACGTGCACGCTCACGTTGTTTTTCCATTTCATTTTCAAAGCCTTCATGATCAACTGTCATGCCAGCTTCTTCTGCATATTCTTCTGTTAATTCAATTGGGAAACCGTATGTGTCATATAGACGGAACGCATCTACTCCAGAAATAACAGTTGTTTTTTCTTCTTTTGCTTTTGCAATTACTTCAGCTAAAATTGCTTCACCATCATGAAGTGTTTCGTGGAAACGCTCTTCTTCGTTCTTCACAACTTTCGCGATGAAATCTTTCTTTTCAAGTACTTCTGGATAGAAGTCTTTCATTACTTCTCCAACAACCGGTACTAATTCAAACATAAATGGACGATTGATGTTTAATTTCTTCGAATAACGAACAGCGCGGCGTAATAAACGACGTAATACATAACCACGGCCTTCGTTAGATGGAAGAGCACCGTCACCAACAGCGAATGTTACTGTACGGATATGGTCAGCAATTACTTTGAATGCCATATCTTTTTCTAAATCGCCATTACGATATTTTTCACCAGAAATTGTTTCTGTTGCACCAATCATCGGCATGAATAGGTCTGTATCGAAGTTTGTAGGCACATCTTGAACGATAGATGTCATACGCTCTAGACCCATCCCTGTATCAATGTTTTTCTTAGGAAGTGGTGTATATGAACCGTCTGGATTATGGTTAAATTGAGAGAATACAAGGTTCCATACTTCTAAGTAACGCTCGTTTTCTCCGCCTGGATATAATTCTGGGTCACTAAAGTCATTACCGTAGGCTTCTCCGCGGTCATAGAAAATCTCTGTATTCGGTCCACTTGGTCCTTCACCGATATCCCAGAAGTTTTCTTCTAAGCGAATAATACGCTCTTTTGGAACGCCCATTTTCTCATTCCAAATTGTGAATGCTTCTTCATCTTCTGGATGGATTGTAACTGATAGTAATTCTTTATCGAATCCGATCCATTTGTCGCTCGTTAAGAATTCCCAAGCCCATGTAATTGCTTCTTCTTTGAAGTAATCACCAATTGAGAAATTTCCTAACATTTCAAAGAATGTATGGTGACGAGCTGTTTTCCCTACGTTTTCAATATCGTTTGTACGAATTGATTTTTGAGCATTTGTAATACGTGGATTTTGTGGGATTACACGTCCATCAAAATATTTTTTTAATGTAGCTACACCACTATTAATCCATAGAAGAGATGGATCTTCATGCGGAACTAGTGATGCACTAGGTTCTACTGCATGTCCTTTTTCTTGGAAAAAGTCTAAAAACATTTGACGAATTTGTGCGCCTGTTAGTTGTTTCATTGTATTTTCCTCCTTAAATATAAAAAACTCCCGTCCCTATAAAAGGGACGAGAGTTAACTCGCGATACCACCCTAATTATGAATTGATTACAATAACAATCAATTCATCACCTCATGGTGCCGTAACGTGGCAAGACGGCAGTGATTAGCTGCTCTCAGGATTAGCTTTCTGTTACCCTTCATTTAAAGCTTCTTTCAGCCATATGGAAGCTTCTCTCTATAAATGGACTGTAACGTACTTGTTCCGTCATTGATTTAATGTATTATATGACTAAATATAATAGAATTCTCTTAAGTTTGTCAATGTAGATAATCATTTATATTGGATTAATTACTTATTAATCATAAGTATTCTACTATTCATTCTTAACAGCCTTTTCATAT
>NZ_JBEUTW010000056.1:0-1944 GCF_040492675.1 Bacillus sp. AP50 | reverse complement strand
ATTTTACAGTAACATTAAAACAAAATTATTGACCGCGTGGTACAGAAAGGAGTATTCTATTCATGTTATCTTTAAAATGAGAGGAGGATACGATTGAATAAACGCGGCAGACCTCGAGAGTTTGATTATTCCTCAATTGTAGATGTTGCAATGAAAACATTTTGGTTAAGAGGATATGAAGGATGTTCTACACAAGATTTATGCAGTGATACAGGACTTGGAAAAGGAAGTTTATACAATACTTTCGGTAGTAAACATGAACTGTATAAACAAGTATTAGAACGCTACCATGAAATTGGGATTAGGGAACAAAAGAAATTGTTACATACTCCAATTCCAGTTAAAGAACGATTAAGTAAATTTTTTGAATGGGCATTGAAAGAAGACTTTGAGAATATGGATCAAAAAGGATGTTTATTGATTAATGCCAGTATAGAACGTGCTAAAAACGATTTAATGGTACAAGAAATTTTCTCGAAGCATGTTGAACTTCTTAAACAAGCTATTGAAACAGTGATGGAGGAAGGATTGCAAACAGGTGAAATTTCAAAGGAGCAATCCGCTGAGGAATTAGCTAGTCTGCTTTTAAGCAGTTATTACGGATTCCGTGTTCTTAATGTATCGATGCAAAATCGGATGTTGTCTGAACAAGTTATCAAAGGAACAGTAGAGTCTATTTGTGGCGCTTAGTGCGCCCTTTTTCGCACTATTTTTGTACCGATCATTACAATAATGAATAAGGAGTGTTTTTATGCCATCGATTATTTATTTATTAGCTTTAGCAATCTTTTGTATGACTACATCAGAATTTATGGTTGCAGGTATGATGAATGAACTTGCTCTTGCATTCCAGGTTTCTGTATCATCCATTGGGTATTTAATTTCAGCTTATGCAGGAGCAATGGTAATAGGAGGCCCCATTTTAACTGCAATCCTCTTACGAATGCGCAGCAAACAAGCATTATTGTTTTTAATGTTCATATTTTTAATTGGTCAATCGCTCGGAGCTATTGCTTGGAACTATGATATTATGATGATTTCACGTATTATAACTGGTATTGCTTCAGCTTCAGCTTTTGGAGTTGCGATTTCCTTTTCTGCGACATTGGTTCACTCTGATTCAAGGGGAAAAGCTGCATCAATTGTACTTGCAGGTTTAATGTTCGCAACTGTATTAGGTTTACCTATAACAACCGTTATTTCGCAATATTTTGGCTGGCGTATTAGTTTTGGGGCTGTTTCTGTTCTTGTGCTAGTATCAGCAATTATGATTCAACGGTTGTTACCATCCTCTTCAAATAAAGAGCAATTAAATTGGAAAGATGAACTTCTGCGATTTAAGAATATTCATCTTTGGGCAGCGTACGTAACAAGTATGTTCATTATTGGTGGTACGTTTGCAGCATTTAGTTATTTCACTCCTATCTTTACAAATGTTACAGGGTTTTCAAGTGCAAGTATTCCATATTTACTTGCTCTCTATGGTAGCGCGACAGTAATTGGGAATATAATAATTGGCAAGTTCGCTGATAAATTTACAATGAAAATACTTATGGGTGGATTAATTATATTAATCATAGCGTTGTCTTTATTTGCTTTAAGTGCAGAGAATAAATACATTGCAGTTATTTCTACGATTTTTATTGGTTTAACTGGTGTAGCATTGAATCCAGCTATGGTTGCGAGGGTGATGAAGACAGCTAGTAATGGAATAATGATAAATACCGTTCATAGTTCTTTTATTACGCTAGGTATTGTTATTGGTTCGTCACTAGGTGGTCTTGGGATCAGTAAAGGATATGGTTTTGTATCTCCTCTATGGATTGGAGCTTGTTTAGCTATCCTTGGGGTAATTTCGTTATTCCCATATTTACATAAAGGAAATGTAGATTAAGAGGTTTAAAATTTCTTTATATGGGGGAGCACCCCATCGCTATCAAGCTA
>NZ_JBEUTW010000055.1:0-3650 GCF_040492675.1 Bacillus sp. AP50 | reverse complement strand
AAATTAAGCTTAACCTCTCTTTTCTATAAGTCTCTTAAATTGACTAACTCCTTACCAATATTCAAAAACGACTGCATTTTTGAATTTGTGTTCTAGTTTTTCTTGAACAGGTAAATGAATAACTACACATAAACTCCTTATATCTCTAGTTAAACTACCGATTAGCTCCATATAAACTCTAGATAACCTATATAGAATACAAGTTATCAAGGAGGTAAGAAAAATGAATTTTATGAAACGAGCAATTCTCAGTATGAAAAAAAGGATAGGAACATCATTAATTTTGATGGCAGTTTTTCTGATTGTTACAAATTTGGTTCTTTCAGGTTTCACAATCCAAAATGCATCAAAAAAAGCAGCGGATGCTGCAAGAAAAAAACTTGGTGCAGATGTTACTTTAGGTCTTGATTTCGACAAAATAGGTCAAAAAGCTAAGGAAACTGGAGAAATGCCAAATCCGCCGCAGCTCGATGCAAAAGAAACAGATCAATTAGCGAAGTCCAAGTATGTAAAAGATTATAATTACATAGCTAACACTTTCGGTATTTCTGATGGGCTTAAACTAGTAGGAGCTTCAGAAGGAGAAGAAGAAGGAAAAGGTAAAGTGGGAATGACGGCTGCGCGAGGCGGTTCAAGCTCTGGTACAGAAATAGATATAAATGCTTCTTTTATGATTGAGGGAGTTCGCAAGACTGCATTACAAGAAAGCTTTAAAAACGGAAAAAGTAAAATCATTGATGGAAAACCAATAACAGAGCAAATGAAGGATCAGAATGTAGCTTTAATGGAAAAACGATTAGCGGAATTAAACAATTTGAAAGTAGGAGACAAAGTTAAAGTACAATCAGGGGATAAGAAGGAAACTCTTGAGGTTGAAATTATCGGCATTTACGAAACAAATGAGCAAGCAATGGGTCAACAGGCTCCTCCTATTATGGATCCAGCTAATAAACTATATATGCCGCATTCAACTATGAAAAAATTAGAAGTAGACCAAGGTATAAGTAGTGGTCAAGTCGTGTATTTCTTGAATGATCCACAATATATTGATGCATTTAAAAAAGAAGCAAAAAAATCTAACATTGATTTTAATTATTATAAATTAGATGCGCATGATTCATTGTACAAGCAAATGATTGGTCCTATCGAAAATATCTCTTCGACTTCTCAAATGATTATTTATATTGTATCGATTGCAGGTGCAATTATTTTAGGATTAATCATTATGCTATCAATTAAAGGACGTCGTAAAGAAATGGGAATTCTATTGTCTATTGGAGAGAAAAAGTGGAAACTGATAGCGCAATTCGTAGTAGAAGTAGTGTGTGTCGCTATTTTAGCATTTGGATTATCCATAACAACAGGAGCTAAAGTTTCTCAATATATCGGAGATAATTTACTTTCGAATGAAATTGCTACTGCAAGCGAAGAAACAGATACTTCGCAACATGGTACTGTAATGATGGCTGGATCTGGTGGTACTCTACAAAATCAAAAAGAAGATCCAATTGATAAAATTGATGTAAGTGTAACAGGAGAAGATGTAGGGAAAATGGGTGGAATTGGACTGGCTATTGCTATAATAGCAACGCTTCTTCCATCATTATCTATTCTACGTTTAAACCCAAAACAAATTCTTTTAAAAGATGAATGAGGAGGCTTAATATGGAGACGATTTTACAGTTTAAAAATTTGGATTATTATTATGAAAGTAATGGGAAAAATGTAGCGATACTAGATAATGTTAACTTTTCTTTCCAAAAAGGACATTTCTACACGATTTTAGGACCATCTGGATCTGGTAAAACCACAACTCTGAGCTTAGGTTGTGGACTGGATGTCCCTAAAAATGGTTATGTACTGTATAATGGTAAAGATATTAGAAAAATTGGTTTGGATCGATACCGTAATCAAAATGTATCTGTAATTTTCCAATCTTATAATTTGATAACCTATATGACAGCTCTTCAAAATGTCTTAACAGCAATGGAAATTACGGGTGTTAAAGTGCAAAATAAAACAGCAAGAGCATTAGAATTGTTAGAAAGGGTAGGACTCACAGAAGTTGAAGCGAAACGAAACGTCCTGCAACTAAGCGGCGGACAACAACAGCGTGTAGCAATTGCTCGAGCACTATCTTGTAATGTTGATTTACTGATTGCAGATGAGCCGACAGGAAACCTCGACGAGGAAACTGCAATGGATATAATAGAGCTATTTCAAGAACTTGCACATAAAGAGAATAAATGCATTATTGTTGTGACGCACTCACAGGAGGTTGCTAAAAAATCAGATCGTGCAGTGTATTTAAATAAGCAGAAGTTGGTCGTAAATGAAATCTAATATAAACATCGTAGCTTTTTAATTCACATAATTTTCAAAATCTAGACCTTTCAAAAGCTTATATTTGATTTATAATAAAATCAAGCCATAATCAAAATGGTCTCCCTGTACTGAATGTTAAAATAGTTTGTTGTTCCCGTTTTAATAATATAATAAAAAGAACTTGTAGGATATTCTACAGGTTCTTTTTATTATAATTGGTTACCTATATCATGGGATAATCACACATAAAAAACGGGACATTACCTAGATGTATGACCTAAATATCGTCCCGTTTACCTACTCTGTATAGTTATTGCAGAATTAAACCTACAATCATAATTAAACTAAATACTATTATCCAACCAAACGCACAATAGCCAAAAATTCTAATCCATTTAGGTAATTGATGCATGTTAATTTTATTTGTGGGAACTCCTTGCATAGAAAACATCATTTTTTGATCTCTATCTCTATTATTTTGTTGTTCATACATACTATCATCACCTTTCCAGAACTATTGCGTTTATAGTATATCAGCCTAAAGAAAATTATGTACAGAATAAGAAGGGATAGCATAAATATTATGTGGTGAATTTTATAAATAAATGCATTTAATTGCCATGGTTCTAAGCGCTAATTCGTTATAAATACTGAAAAAGAGCACTACATAAATAGGACTCATTTTCTTCAAATATTAAGTTGCTGGATATAAATCAGGACCAAGGTAACGTTCTTTTATAATTTGAAGATGATGAAGCTCATGACCAGCAATAATGTATGCTAATGCACGAACTGTAACTTCAGAATTATTCGCATTTCCTCTTTGTGACCAAGCTTCTTTATCTAAGCTTCTAAGTAAATGCAGGGTAGATTGGCGAACAACTATTAAATTCCCAAGAAGATCTTGCACAGATTGCTTATCAAAAGCAGCTCTAAGAACATACATATCATCAAATGAAAAACCTGTTAATAAGTTTATACTTACTACAAAAACAAACAAACTCGTCCTATTTAAAGGAGAGTTTGTTTGTTTTTATGTTTAGATAATGGAATACTCATGCAAAATTGCACACTATGTTCCATATTTTTCATTGAATACTTTATATCTAGTGTTTCAAGAATTTGTTTAACAATATATAGCCCCAAACCATTTCCTCCAGTATTTCGATTTCTTGATTTTTCAATTCGATAAAATGGTTTGAAAATTTGTTGTAAATCTTCATCTTTAATATTGACACCTGTATTTATAATTTGCATTTTGATTTGACCTTGTTTCGAATCCTCACTTAACTTTATATAGACTTTTTCATTATGTGGTGAATACA
>NZ_JBEUTW010000054.1:0-29888 GCF_040492675.1 Bacillus sp. AP50 | reverse complement strand
TTATATTTAGATATAATTAGTTATAATTAGATGTATCAAAACGAAAGGGGATTTTTTTATGAATAAATTTACATTACGTTCCATCGGGGCACTTATACTTTCTTTCCTTCTTATATTTAGTGCTGCTTGTACAAGTGGGGAAAAGCATACAAAGTCAGCTGCTAAAGAGGATAAAACAGTTGAACTGACTATCTCAGCTGCTGCAAGCTTACAAGATGCATTAAAAGAAATCGAAAAACAATATAAAGAAAAAGAGCCAAATATCAAACTTTCTTTTAACTTCGGTGCTTCTGGAGCACTTCAACAACAAATTGAACAAGGTGCACCTGCTGATTTATTCTTCTCTGCAGCAGAAGATAAATTCCAAACCCTTGTAAAAAAAGGATTCATTAGTGAAAAAGAAGGGAAAAATCTTCTTGGAAATGAACTAGTTCTAGTCATCCCTAAAGATAGTTCACTTACAAAATTTCAAGATTTAAAAGATGAGAAAATCAAAAAAATTGCACTTGGTACACCTGAATCTGTACCTGCTGGCAAATATGCAAAGGCTTCTCTAACACACGAAAACCTTTGGAATGATGTTCAAAATAAAGTCGTATTTACAAAAGATGTTCGCCAAGTGTTAACATATGTAGAAACAGGGAATGTCGATGCTGGCATCGTATACAAAACAGATGCTCTCATTTCGGATAAAGTAAAGATTGGTGAGACAGCAGCAGCTACTTCTCATGAGCCAATCCACTATCCTTTAGGTGTTATAAAGGAATCTAAACATAAGAAAGAGGCGACTTCATTTTATGAGTATTTGCAGTCAAAAGATGCACAATCTATCTTTAAGAAATATGGATTTACAGTTCTGTCGTAATTACTATGAGCATTGATGCTATTTTATCGCCTGTCTTTCTATCTTTAAGAGTAGCTGCGTGCGCCACTATTCTCGTTACAATTTTAGGGACAATTGTCGGGCGAGCACTAGCTCGCTCCTCATGGCGATATAAAGTACTATTAGAAACCATATTTTTATTACCAATGGTACTTCCACCAACTGTTATCGGCTTCTTTCTCATTATCATCTTTGGAAACAACAGCCCGATCGGAAAGTGGGTTGAATCATTATTTCAGCAGTCTATTATGTTCACATCTACTGCTGCGATTATCGCTTCTACAGTTGTTGCATTTCCGCTTATGTACCAATCAGCGAAAACGGGATTTTCTATCGCAAATGTACAAATTGAAGAAAGTGCTCGTGACCTTGGCGCAAGTGAATATCAAGTTTTTCTGCACGTTACACTTCCACTCGCATTTCCTGCCTTACTAAGCGGGATGATTTTGAGCTTTGTCCGCGCGCTCGGTGAGTTTGGTGCTACACTCATGTTTGCCGGGAACATTCCTGGTAAAACACAGACAATCCCAACTGCAATTTACATGGCTATTGATGCAAGTAATATGCAACTCGCCTGGACACTTGTAGTTATTACTATCGGTATGTCACTCGTATTTCTACTATGTATTCAACTTATTAATAAAAGAATCACTAACTCTTAAAGCAGCTTTTGTCGAAGCTGCTTCTTTATTTCTTAGGAAATAAAATATACCAATGGGAAATAACTGAATTTTACCTCTTATTTAAATATACATTTTATTTGAATTCACTTTCTAAAATAGGCAATTTCCTGTTATTATATGGAGGTGTTTCAAAAAATGAAGAAATGAAAACGCATTTATATTGTGAATTCTTCATCCTGTTTTAGCGATCGGTAATCTTCTACTCTATTAGTGGGGCATTACCGATCGTTAGAACGATATGTAACTATATTGGTATAGCAAACCGAAGGGAGTCTTGTAATGGACATTTTATTAGCGCTTCTTCCTGCAATTGCATGGGGAAACATCTTATTAGTAAGCGTAAAAATGGGCGGTGGTGCATATAGCCAAACGGTAGGTATGACAATCGGTGCTCTATTCTTCGCAACAATTATGTATGTATTTACTCAACCAGCTTTAACAATGACAATCTTAATTGTTGGTTTTATTTCAGGTTTATTCTGGGCTTTAGGACAAGTAAACCAATTAAAAACAGTTGAAAAACTAGGTGTTTCAACTACTGTAACGATTTCTACTGGTATGCAACTTGTTGCAACTTCTATCTTTGGGGTTATCGCTTTCCGTGAGTGGACTACTACTACAACGATCATTCTGGGAACGATTGCAATCCTATTAATTGTAGTTGGTGTTGTATTCACATCATTAGATGATAAAGAAAATGCTCAGCCACCTGGACAATTGAAAAAAGGACTTCTTACTTTAATTGTTTCTACTTTCGGCTATCTTGTATATGTAATTATTATTCGTTGGTATAATATTGATGGTTGGTCTGCTATTTTACCACAAGCAGTTGGTATGTTTGTTGGTGCGGTTGTACTGACGTCTAAACATAAACCGTTTAACAAATATGCAATCCGTAATGCTTTGTCTGGTTTACTATGGGGAACTGGAAACTTATTCTTACTTCTTTCATTACCACGTGTTGGAGTAGCAACAAGCTTCCCATTATCTCAAACTGGAATCGTTATCTCAACATTCGGTGCGATTGTATTCTTAGGTGAAAAGAAAACAAAACGTCAATTGATCTTTATTGCACTAGGTAGTGTTTTAATTATCGGCGGCGCTGTATTACTTGGTATGACAAAAGCATAATCTTATATTCTATTAGTAAACCCCTGAAGCATATATGCTTCAGGGGTTTTTCAATTCTAATTATTTTCTAGATATAATTATTTGTATGTTCTTGCCCCTTATAATTGCTCTTCCACTCTAGCAAACCAGCTACACATATAAAGAGATTAATAACAGTTAATATTAGCATGAATTTCCGCCTTCTCATTATCCATTCCATCTACGGTAAGTCTTTTCTTTTTACAACATTCTCTTAAAGATGATATCGTTTTTATAACATATCTCTACTAGAAAGGAATAAAGAATATGCTAACTAAACATCGAATTTTATTTATTGGTGCCGGTCGTATGGCAGAAGCTATATTTTCCGGATTACTTAAAACAAGCAAAGAGTACATCGAAGAAATTATCGTCTCTAATCGAAGCAACGTAGAAAAGCTAAAACAGTTACAACATCGATATAATGTGTCTACTGCAACAGATTGGAAACAGCATGTTACATCTGTTGATACGGTTGTTTTAGCAATGCCACCTTCTGCTCATGAAGAGTTATTAGCTGAGCTATCTCCGTTAATATCAAATCAACTAGTCGTAACAGTCGCAGCTGGCATTGGACCATCTTATTTAGAAGCTAGACTCCCAAAGGGCACGCCTGTTGCTTGGATTATGCCTAATACAGCTGCTGAAATTGGAAAATCTATCTCCTTATATACAATGGGACAATCAGTAAATGAGATGCATCAAGAAACCCTGCAACTGCTTTTAAAAGGTATTGGTACTTCGCAACTTTGTACTGAGGAAGAAGTTCATCAGCTTACTGCAGTTACTGGAAGTGCACCAGCCTTCCTTTATTACTTTGCTGAAAGCTTAATTGAAACAACAAAAAGTTATGGAGTCGATGAAGAAACCGCAAAACATCTTGTCATTCAAATGATTTCTGGCTCTGCTTCTATGCTCGAACAAACGCAAAATCCAGCTAACCTCCGCGAACAAGTAACAACGCCAGGTGGTTCCACAGCTGAGGGTCTCAAAACTTTATACGAATATAATTTTTCAGAGGCAATTCAAAAAGCAGTAGAAGCAACAAACAAAAAAGCTAGGGGGAAATAATATGATTTTAACAAGTTTAAAAGACTATACAACATTACATAACGGTGTAAAAATGCCTTGGTTTGGTTTAGGTGTTTTTAAAGTAGAAGATGGTTCAGAAGTAATTGATTCTGTAAAAGCAGCAATTAAAAATGGCTACCGCAGCATCGATACTGCAGCAATCTATCAAAATGAAGAAGGCGTTGGACAAGCGATTCGTGAATCCGGTGTTTCACGCGAAGAATTATTTATTACCTCAAAAGTATGGAATAGCGATCAAGGATATGAAACAACACTTCAAGCATTTGAAACTACATTAGAGAAATTAGGTCTAGAATATTTAGATTTATATTTAGTACATTGGCCTGTAAAAGGGAAATATACCGAATCATGGAAAGCATTAGAAAAACTTTATACAGATGGCCGTGTTCGCGCTATCGGTGTGAGTAATTTCCACATTCACCACTTACAAGACGTATTTGAAATTGCTGAAATTAAGCCAATGGTCAACCAAGTGGAATACCACCCACGTTTAGCACAAGAAGAGTTACATGCATTCTGTAAAGAACATAATATTCAGCTTGAAGCTTGGTCACCATTAATGCAAGGACAACTACTAGATAATCCAACGTTACAAGAAATTGCGACAAAATATAATAAATCAACTGCGCAAATTATTTTACGCTGGGATTTACAAAACGAAGTTGTAACAATTCCCAAATCAATTAAAGAACATCGCATTATTGAAAATGCAAACATCTTCGACTTTGAATTAAGTGCTGATGATATGAAAGCAATTCAAGCTTTAAATGAAGATCGTCGCGTTGGTCCAGATCCAGATAACTTTAACTTCTAGTAGAAAAACCACTGCCCTATGCAGTGGTTTTTTCGTTTAATAAAACTGAAAATTTAAACTATATTTCATTTAGTTGACACTTCATTATTCAAGGTGTAAGATTTTGAATTATCAAAGAAACACAAAAATTAATAAAATTTATTCGTTTACTCATTGTATCAAGAGAGGTGGAGGGACTGGCCCTTTGAAACCTCGGCAACAGGTTCATTTTGAATACTGTGCCACTTCCTGCAAGCTTTATGCTTGAAAGATAGAATGAGGGACTTCGTTTATATACGGGTGCATAACTTGTACGTAAAAATCCCTCTTTCTCAATATGAAAAGAGGGATTTTTTATTTTTCATTTCCCTCATCATCATCCAAACTTAATTATTTAGGAGGAAAATCAAATGAAAAAGAAGTTTGTACCCGGTATTGCATCAGTTGTAGGAGTAAGTATTTTATTAACTGGTTGCGGTAGTTATAAAAACGAAGCAAGCGGAGCAAATGCAAAAGACGAGGCACCTAGTAAACAGGTTTTAAACTTATCTTCACCTACTGAAATACGAACAATGGATACGGCTCGTGCTACAGATACTGATTCTGGTCAAGTAATGAGAAACGTATTTGAAGGTTTGTATAATCTTGGTGAAGGTAACAAACCTGTTCCTGGTGTTGCAAAATCTCATGAAGTAAGTGGCGATAAAACGAAATACACATTCCATTTGCGAGATTCAAAATGGTCAAACGGCACTCCTGTTACAGCTAAAGATTTTGTGTTCGCTTGGCAAAGAGCCGTAGATCCAGCAACAGCCTCTGAATATGCATTTCTATTCTTTGATATTAAAAACGCAACAAAAATTAACAACAAAGAACTTCCAGCCGACCAACTTGGTGTAAAAGCAGTTGATGACCATACGTTTGAGGTAGAATTGGAGCGTCCTGTTCCGTATTTTATTAGCTTAACAGCGTTCCCAACATTTCTACCAATTAACGAGGAATTCTTTAAAGCACAAGGTGATAAGTACGCTTTAGAAGATAATACAATCTTGTACAACGGAGCTTTTACACTAAGCGATTGGAAGCACGAACAAAGCTTTAAATTCAAGAAAAACCCTACCTATTGGGATAAAGATACTGTCAAACTAGAAGAAATCAATTTTAACGTCGTAAAAGAAAAATCAACAGAAGTAAATTTATTCGAGTCAAAACAATTAGATCGTATAAAACTAACATCTGACTTCGTCGATAAATATAAAAAGGATGCTAACTTTAAAGAACGTCCAAACGTAGGCGTACAATTTTTACGTATGAATCAACAAAACAAAGTGCTTCAAAACGTTTCTGCACGCCAAGCAATTGATCAAACAATTGATAGAAAATCCTTTGTAAATACGTTATTAAATGATGGATCTACACCAACATTTGGTCTCGTTCCAAAAAACTTTGCAAAAGGACCTGAAGGAAAAGACTTCCGTACTGCAAATGGCGATTTAACAAAAGTTGATACAAAATCTGCACAAGAGTTATGGAAAAAAGCTAAACAAGAGCTTGGTTCTGAAAAGATAACATTAGAATTATTAACGAGTGATGCTGACCTTGATAAGAAAACTGGTGAATTCTTAAAAGGACAACTAGAAAAGAATCTAGATGGATTAACAGTAAATATAAAACCGCAACCGCGTAAGCAACAAGTTTCGCTTTTATTAAAAGGTGACTACGAAATCGGAATTGATGGCTGGAGCCCTGACTTTGCGGATCCAATTACATTCCTTGAGCTATTTACAACGAATAACCCTTATAACTTAGATCATTACTCTAATAAGGAATTCGATGAAACAATAGCAAAAGTGAAAACAACTTTAGCTGGTGATGAAAAAGCTCGCTGGGAAGCATTACTAGCATCCGAGAAAATATTATTTAAAGACTCTGTTATCGCTCCTCTTTACCAAAAAGGCGAATCTTATTTAGAACGTTCTTATGTGAAAGGAATTGTGCAAGTAGACTTTGCAGGGCAATTAAACTTCAAGTGGGCAAAAATTGAAAAATAAAGTGAAACTTTAATAAGTGGGGGTTTCTTCATCCCCACTTATTATTAGCCCACACCAATTGTTTTTTTAGCAAAATATATTAAAAATAGGTTCTCTCACACATGAGAATCCGCTTTTTCAATATATTATTCTAAGAAATTAACAATCTATTTTTATTATTGACATATAGTTCTTTCCAGTGTTAATATTCTAAATAATCAAAGAAACGAAATATTTCACCATCAAAATATAATGTCTACTGCGTTGAAACATATAACGATAGATTATAGATCAACATGTATATACATATAGAACACCTGATTACCTATAAACAAATATTTATAATAGGTTTTATCTCCTTCTATAACTACTTCAAGACATGGACATTATGACGTTACGAACAACACATTTAGGGAGGAACGAACAATGAAGAAAAAAGTTATACCTGTTGTTGCATCTGTTTTAGGGGCAAGTCTATTACTAACTGCTTGCGGGGGAAATAAAGATAATGCAAGCGGAGCGAAAGCAAACGATAAAGCACCTGATAAACAGGCAATTAACTTATCATTCGCTTCAGAAATTCCAACAATGGATGTTGCAAAAGCAACGGATGGGGAATCCATGAACGTAATGCGCAATGTTTTTGAAGGGTTATATGCAATGGGAGAAGATAATAAACCGGTTCCTGGTGTCGCTGAGTCGGTTGACATTAGTCCCGATAAAACAAAATATACATTCCATCTGCGTGATTCAAAATGGTCAAACGGTACTCCTGTTACAGCAAAGGACTTTGCCTTCGCTTGGCAACGTGCCGTAAATCCTGATACAGCAGCTGAATACGCATTCTTATTCTTCGATATAAAGAATGCGAAACAAATAAACCAAAAACAATTGCCAATTGATCAACTAGGGGTCAAAGCTGTCGATGACAAAACGTTAGAAGTACAACTAGACCGTCCTGTTCCCTACTTCTTAAGCTTAACGACATTCTCAACATTCTTACCAATTAATGAAGAGTACTTAAAGTCTCAAGGCGATAAATATGGTTTAGAAACAAATCATTTAATTTACAACGGTGCTTTCACATTAGAGAACTGGAAACATGAACAAAGCTTCCAATTGAAGAAAAACCTTAACTATTGGGATGCTAAAACTGTAAAACTAGAAGAAATCAACTTCAATGTCGTTAAAGATAAGTCTACAGAAGTGAACTTATATGATTCAGGACAAATTGATCGTGTTGCTTTAACTGCAGAGTTTGTTGATAAATATAAGAGCGATCCAAACTTCAAAGAACGCGCTGAAGTCGGCATTCAATTCTTACGACTAAATCAGAAAAATGAAACATTAAAAAATCAACATGCACGCCTTGCTATTAACGGCGCAATGAATAAAAAAGCTTACGTAGAAACAATCTTAAATAACGGCGCGGTTCCAGCTGAAGGAATGGTTCCTGCGAAATTCGCAAAGAGCCCAGAAGGCAACGACTTCCGTAAAGAAAATGGAAATCTAGTCAAGGATGATGTGAAAACAGCGAAAGAAAACTGGAAAAAAGCAAAACAAGAACTTGGTACTGACAAAGTAACAATCGAACTATTAACAAGTGACAATGCTTTAGCTAAAAAGACTGGTGAATATTTAAAAGGTGAATTAGAAAAGAACTTAGACGGATTAACAGTGAACTTAAAACCACAACCACGTAAACAACAGCTAAAACTACTATTAAGTGGTGACTATGAAATTGGTATTGACGGCTGGGGCCCTGACTTCGCTGATCCAATTACATTCTTAGATCTATTTACAACAGATAGTGCTTATAACTTCGATAAATACTCTAACAAAGAGTACGATGAGCTAATTCATAAAGTGAAAACAGATTTAGCTGGCGATGAAAAAGCACGCTTTGAAGCAATGAAGCAAGCTGAAAAAATTCTATTACAAGACGGCGCTGTCGCTCCTTTATACCAACAAGGTCGTTCTTACTTACAACGCTCTTTCATTAAAGGACTTGTAACAACTGACTTCGGTGGTGAATTTAACTACAAGTGGACAGAAGTTGCAAAGTAACAAAAGTAAAAGGTATCCCACGAAGGATACCTTTTTACTTTTATACAACTTTAACTACAGAGCTTCCTCTTCCCTTTGCCATTCCTTTTATAGCTAAAATCATACCTGCTACTAATTGTATAACCAATACAATAACTAATAATGAAATAATATTTCTCTCTAAACTAACTCCTCCAAATATTATTGTATAATAGCCATTTGCTACATATGTTGCAGGAAATAATTCACTGATTGTTTGGTATGTTTTAGAAAGCATTTCATGTGGTACAATTACATCCGAACTTACAAGTTATAACGATAGTGAGATGATATTAAAAATCATACCTGCATTTCCAAAAACAGTTACAACCATTTGTGTTAATGAAAGAAAGGCGAAGAAGACTATTGTCAATAATCCTCTTTTCCTTCTTTTTGCATTGAACCAAAACTCATCATACATATAAACACAAACATCAAATATGTTCTCCACGTCAAAGAAGGTATATGCCCTGACCAAAGATAGCTAACTAAATAATTAATTCCCATAATACAAGACGATATTACTAAACTAATACTTATTAGTTTTACATATTTGAGCATATCTTTTCTCCTTGTTTTTTATTTTTCTACTTCTTCAAATTGTAGATTCACTGGCTCTTCTAAAAGTGTTTCATAAAAGTTCTCTGCCAAATCTGTTGAAGGAATTTTTTCATCTACTTCATCAAATCGAATACTATCTAGCCACACACAACCTTCTCCTGATAATAAAACACCAAATGCAATACCAAGTGCTTTTTCTTTTATATCTAATACAACCGAGTACGATTGCCAGTTATTCGTATTTTTAATGGGGCGATTTTGCATATTATCCATAGCGAGCGGTTCTGTATCTTTTCCATCTACTCGCATCCACAATCCTGCCCAATCTCTTACATTTTCACTCTTAATAAATGCTGTAAAACGTAATCTCTTTCCTACATATTTATCCGCTCGGAACATTTGCATTAATGTTGAAAATCCTCCGTGCGTAACATTCTCTTTTGCTTTTATGTATGCAGATACTTTCCCCTGATGGACAACTTCATAATCTAAACCCATCTCATATTCAGCAGGATGACTTCCACTTAAGATCCATCCTTTCGGTATACCTTTTTGCATTGAAACACCCTCTCTTTCTATATAAAATGACTGAAAGTACTTTCGATATTTCTTTGGTGGCAATTGAAACATTCTTTTAAAAGCTCTCGTAAATGCCTCTTGTGAGGAAAAACCGTATTGCACTGCAATATCAATAACAGCTCTCTCCGTTGACACTAAAACTTGCGCAGCATGAGTTAACCTTCTCTTTCGAATATAATCTGTTACACTCATCCCAACATATCTTTGAAAGATGCGATGAAAATGGTACATCGATACTGCACTGTGAGATGCCACTCTTTCTGTTATAAGCTCCTCATGTAAGTGATTCTCTATATATTCAATTGATTTTTTTATTATCTCTTTATATTCTTCATGCATTTTAGCCCCTCCTCACAACTTCAATTTACCATATACATACAAATCTTTTTTGATTTAAATTGCGGATTAGCCCTTGCAACTACAGAATAATAATTTATTTTCAACACATACATAATTACATGTTTTTGGGAAAAACTTGTATAGAACGAATTTACATAAGGAGGAATTTATAATGAGAATTCTACTATCAGTTTTATTAGCTCTTATGCTAGTACCTGCATTAACAGGATGTAAAGCTCCTGCAAAAGAAGACACAACTTCTAATAAAAAGACGACTGAAGAAGCAAAAAATGAGGCTCCTGCAGATTTAAAACTAAACTTCAATGAATTCGATTTAAAGGCAGACTACCAAGATACAAAGAAAGACTACGAAGCAGACTATAAAAATGTAGCAGCTGATAAGAAAATGGAAGCAAAAATTGAAGATCATAAAGCAGATGTAAAATTAACAGGAGACGAGGCTATCACAAAATTAAGCCCACTCTTACAAGAATTAAAATTTGATAAAAATACTGCTGACCAAGAAGTAATCGATCAAGTAGTGAACGTGTTCAAACTTGATAAAGACTATCAAAAATTTGATTTAGAAGTTGTCTTCTCTGATGGAACGAAAAAAGAATACAAAAGAGAAATAAAATAAAGAAGTAGGCGGTTGCCTACTTCTTTATTTTTTAATTTTTGCGTATCTTAATTCTGGACTAGAACCAATAATGAATTGGACACCGGATACTGATGATTTTTGTAAATATGAGGAACTTGGGAAAATAATTGGGATTAATGGTGAATCTGTAAACATAATATCTTCCGCTTTATGTAATAATTCAAAGCGCTTATCCTCGTTTTGTTCAACTTTTGCTTCTTTTATTAAAGCGTCAAATTCTTTATTATGCCATTTTGCATAGTTATTCGGACCATCACCTGCATATAAATCTAGTTTAGTAATTGGATCTAATAAAGAGCCGCCCCATCCCATATAAGCTAATTGGAAATCACTTTGCTTGTATGTGTCGATATAACTCTTCCACTCTTTATTTTCTAATTTAATATCTACGCCAAGATTTTTCTTAAACATTTCTTGCATTGCTTCTGCTACTTTTTTATGTTGTGTATCTGTAGTGAATTTTAATGTTACTTCAGGTAATGTAGACCAGCCTTGTTCTTTCATGCCTTCTTCTAATAACTTTTTCGCTTCTGCTGGATCAAATTTAACGTAATCACCTTTTTCTTTACGGAAATCACGGCCACTTTGTGTTTTTGCTCCTTCTGGAACGAATGCATATGCTTCTTGCGCATTATTTTTATACAATTTTTCAACGATAAATTTACGATCAACCGCTAATGAAAATGCTTTACGTACCTTCGCATTTGTAAACGGCTCTTTTTCTACGTTAAACGAATAAATATACGAAGAGAAACTTGCAACACGCTTATATTCTTTATTTCCTTTTTCTTTTTCGATCATCTCTTGTGGTAAACCACTTAGTAAATCTAATTCTTTGGATTTAAATAATTGATACGCTGTTTTAGAGTCTGGAATAATACGAAACTCAATTTCTTTTAGAGTTACCTTTTTATCATAGAATTCTTTATTTTTTTGTACTGTAATAGCCTGGTTATGCTTCCACTCTTTTAACGTGAATGGCCCATTCGTAATTAACTCTTTTGGATCTGTTTTTAATTTATTATTATCATCAATCGACTTTTTAGCTAATGGAATAAATAGTGAGCTTGCTAGTTTTTGTTTAATAGAAGCAACTGGGTGTTCAAGGGTTACCTTTAATGTTTGAGGATCAACAACTTGAATACCAACTTGCCCCTCTTCACCTTTCCCAGTATTATACGCCTCTGCCCCTTTAATAAAATACATTTCTGTCGCATTCATAGAACCCGTTTTTGGATTTAATAATCGCTTCCATGCAAATTCAAAATCATTTGCTGTAATAGGCGAACCATCTGACCATTTAATATCTTTCTTCAAATGAATTGTATATTCAGTTCCATCATCATTTACTTCTTCTTTCTCCGCTAATTCATTTTGATATTTCCCATCACTATCTTGCGTATATAAACTTGAAAACAACTGCCCAATTATATAACCTGACGTGCTATCTGTTGCAATAGCAGAATCAAGTGTATATGGATCACTACTAATATTCGTTACTAATCGATCGCCTTCTCCCTTACCAGCACTCGCCTTTGGCGTTTCTTTCTTACCGCAAGCAACAGAAGTAATTGCTAAAACAGTCATAATGACAAACAGTAAAAACTTCTTCATCCTACATTCTCCTTTAACCTGAAATTTTTGGTGTTGATGCTAATAATGTTTTTGTATAAGAATGTTGTGGATTACGGAATACTTCGTCCGTATTTCCAAATTCAACAAGTTCTCCTTTGTATAAGACAGCTACTTTTTCACATAAATAGTGAACCATCGGTAAATCGTGAGCGATGAATAAATATGTATAACCTTGTTCTTTTTGGATTTTTTGCAGCAGATGTACAATTTGAATTTGCAATGAAACGTCTAATGCTGAAATTGGTTCATCAAGAATCAATACTTCTGGCTCACACAATAACGCTCTTGCAATAGCGATACGTTGACGTTGTCCTCCGCTAAATTCATGCGGATATCGATCAATATATCTTCTATCTAATCCAACACGCTCCAGGGCATCACCCGCTACTTTATCCTTCAATCCTTTATCACCTAAACCGAATGAAATATAACCCTCCGTTACGCTATCGCGTATTTTCCAGCGCGGATTTAATGCAGCTGTAGAATCTTGAAAAATGAACTGTACTTTCTGTAAAAAATCTCGCTTATGAGCTGACTTCAGCATGTGAACAACTTGACCGTTATAATCAATTTCACCAAACGTTGGACTCTCAATCCCTGCTATGAGCTTTCCAAGTGTTGTTTTTCCTGAACCACTTTCACCAATAATGCCAAGTGTTGTTCCTTTCGGGATAGAAAGTGATATATCTTTTAACGCTGTGATTTCTTTACTTTTACTTCCATATGTTTTCGTTACTTGCTTTACAGTAATTAAATCTGTCGTCATGAGGCATTCACCTTCTCTTTTGATTTCGCTTTATTATGCTCCAGAACATGCTGCCAGCAATGTGAACTATGCTCCTTAGAATACGTTGTTCTCTCTGGGAAACGATGAATACATTCTTTTATGGCTACTGGACAACGATTTACAAAAGGACAACCAAAGCTATTTAATGTTTCAATGGAAGGTGTCGTTCCTTCTATAGCACGTAATACCTTTTCGGAAACATCCATATTCGGAATTGCTTGTAATAAGCTTTTCGTATATGGATGTTTAGGAGAACCTATTACCTCCTGTATCGTTCCTTTTTCAACAACACGTCCCCCGTACATAACAACTACTCGATCAGCTACCTCACGTACAAGTGCCAAATCATGTGTAATTAATAAAATACTCGTATTTTGTTTTTCTTTTCTTTCTTTTAATAGCCCCATAATTTGTTTCTGAATCGTTACATCTAACGCTGTTGTCGGCTCGTCTGCAATTACAAGCTTTGGATGACAAGCAAACGCAATTGCTAAACAAATACGCTGCCTCATCCCCCCGCTTAATTGATGTGGGTACTGTTCAAAGCGTTTCTCTGCTTCATGTATCCCTAAATCTGTTAACAAGTTAATCGCAATTCCCTTTGCCTCTCTTTTCGACTTTTTCCCATGTTGCAAAATTACTTCTGTAATTTGTTTGCCTACCTTCATCGTTGGGTTTAAAGATGAAAGCGGATCTTGAAATATAAAGGAAATATCTTTTCCGCGAATTTGATTCCATTCTGATTCTTGTAAATTCGTTAATTCCTTTGATTGGAAAGATACATTTCCATCATCGATATGAATTAATTCTTGATTCAAGCCGATAATGGATTGTGCTGTAACACTTTTTCCTGAACCACTTTCTCCTACAAGTGCAACTATTTCACCTTCGTTAATAGAAAAGGAAACATGTTTCACAATTGCTTGCTTACTATTCTCTTTTTCAACGGCTAACGTTACGTTTTCTAAAGATAAGATTTGTCCCATGTTTTTTCTCCTTTCGATTCCGTTTGACGATTTTTGGATCAATTGCATCTTGCAAACCATCACCAATTGCATTAAATGCGAACATAATGAGTGCAATCATGATTGCTGGGAAAAATAGCTGCCACCATTCTCCGCTCAATAATGTCCCGAGTGCATCATTCGTCATCGTCCCCCAACTTGCCGCTGGTGATTGTACCCCAAGTCCTATAAAGCTTAAAAATGATTCTGAAAAAATAGCTGCTGGAATTGTAAATGATAAATTGACGATAATAATCCCTGTTAAATTCGGAATTAAATGCCCATATATAATTTTCATATGTGATGTACCTAATCGCTCTGCTGCAATAACAAACTCTCGTTGTTTTAAAGACAATACTTGTGCTCGAATGAGACGAGCCATTCCAATCCATCCCGTTAATGCAAGGGCGATAATAATGGTGAAAAGACCTGGTTTCATAACAATTAATAGTAAAATAACAATTAATAAATATGGGATGCCGTATAATACTTCAATTCCTCTTATAATCCACTCATCAATTAACGTTCCAAGGCGATTACGCCCTCTCACATATCCACTAAATCCACCAATCAGTACACCGAGCCCTATATCGAGGGCAGCTGCTACTAATCCAACTGTTAGTGAAATCTTCCCACCAGCCCAAGTACGTGCCCAAATATCTCTCCCTAGATCATCTGTTCCAAACCAATGTTCACTACTCGGCGGTAAATTTGTTGCCTCTTTTACTTGTTCACTCGCAGTAAATGAAGTTAAACTTTCGCCAATAAGCGAGAAAACAATAATTAGCAATAACGTCACTGTTCCTAAAACTGCGATTGGATTCGATATAAACTTACGAAACACTTCTTTCTTTCTGCTAATCGTTTGCTGATTTTTATTTATCGTTAATTCTTTTTTCTCTTCATTTGTTAATAACTGGTCATTAATTTCATAAGCCCCCATCTAAACATCCCCCTCCTTACGTAATAGAACGAATACGTGGATCAACAATACGGTGAATAATATCTGTAATGAAAATACAAGTAATTAATAATGCACTATAGAAAATTGTTGTTCCCATAATCACCGGATAGTCTCGGTTAAAAATACTATCTACAAAATATTTTCCTAGGCCAGGAATTGAAAAGATTTTTTCAATAACGAAAGTCCCCGTTAAGAGTCCAGCCATTAACGGTCCAACAAATGTAAGTACTGGAACAATCGCATTTCGAAGAGCGTGTCTTATAATAATCTTCTTAATTGGTATGCCTTTTGCTCTTGCTAACTTAATATAATCACTCTGCAGTACTTCGATCATATTAGAACGAACAAACCTTGTAATCACTGCGATTGGCCCTAACGCTAACGCAAAGGATGGCAATACTGTATGTTCGAATGTTCCCCAAGAGGCTACTGGTAAAAGCTCGAATTGAATAGCGAATACTTGTATAAATAGTGGTGCTAAAATAAAACTTGGAATAGAAATACCTAGAATTGCGAGCAAACTCACACTATAGTCAATTACTTTCCCATGATATAGAGCAGCAAATGTACCTGTAGCAATTCCGACTAACAACGAAATAACAAGTGCTTGTAGACCAATAATTGCTGATGGACCAAAGCCAGTTGTTATAATTTCTGATACACCTTGCCCGGTTGATTGAACAGATTCACCAAAATCAAAATGAACTACACCGTCTAAATAAGCCACATATTGATTCCACAACGGTTCATCAAGGTGATACTTCGCTCTCATGTTTTGGATCACTTCTTCAGGAAAGATTTTTGCATCTGATGAAAATGGATCCCCCGGAATAATATGCATAATTAGAAATGTCACCGTCGTAATAACCCATAGCGTGAACACCATAACTGATAATTTTTTAATTACATACACTTCAATACCCCCTAAACACATATATTTACTTAGTTTTATGAACGTACTTTTTCCATTACTCCCTTTTCTCTTTTTAGAATACAAAAAGCCTTGATCTTAAAAAATAAGATCAAGGCTTAATAAACAAAGGCCCATCACTTATCTTTCAAGACTTGCTTGCTGGAATTAGCACGGTGTTCCTACTACAGAACCCGCTGCTGAGGTGTCATAGGGCCAGTCCCTCTACCTCTCTGGATAAGTAAATTGCTATATTATTATTTGGTTCAAATTGTATATTTCGAATTATAATTCTGAAAAAATGAAAAGTCAATCAAATTGGGTATATTTAGAAAAATCAGTTTTTAATCCATTTATCGAAATTACATTTTTCAGCTTATAATAAAAAGAAATGATGTTAAAGGAGTTATAAGATGGACCCCTTACTTCTTGCTACTATAGGATTACCCTTAACAATCGTTATACTTGTCATCATCGGCTTCTATAAACTCTTTATTAAAAAGAAACGTATTACTTTTTTTTATACTCCTTTCGATAATATTACCGGGCAAACTATTTCCGAATTTCACGAAGAGCAGAAGGTATTAGTATCCGAGGATGAAGATGAAGACGGAGATGGTAATAAGAAAAAATAACCTTGCACAGGCAAGGTTATTTTTTCGTTTCTGCTTGAAAACGTTTATAGTATGTCGATGCTGTTGCAAAATTAATTTCTATATCACGAATCAACGATGAATCTTCTTCTTTAGCTAACTTCTGTAATTTTTTCATCGCTTGTTCCGATTCATTCAAGAAACCAACATATACTTCATGTTCTTGCTCTTTCGACTTCGGAACACGAATTTCTTTACGTATATGATCAATATCTTCTAACATGCTCGTTGTTACCTTTTGCACATCTTCTTTATATGTAGCAGTCGTTATTTCCTTACCGCCCTTTTCTTTTGCTACTTCAAATAACTGCAGTGCTTTATTAATTTCTTTATTCATTTTCATATCGTATTTTTCATGTACTGCACGGTATTCTTTCATCTCTTCTGTTTGTTCTGTAGATTGCTCTACCTTTTCTTTCGGTTCTTTCGTATCTTTATTTCCATTACATCCTGCTAGAAGGAGCATTCCTCCCATTACGGCAATACCCAAAACCTTCTTCATCTCTTCTTCTCCTTTTATCTACAACTATTACTCATTATAGTTTCTTTTATCTCCACTTGTTATTATACCGAGAACATCCTACTTTTTACACTTAAGACGACACCGTAATATATATACCAACATGTTTGTCACAGTATCGTCACTTTATACAAATAACTTTTGCAATGCTTTACTACATCACCTTACAAAACTGTATGAGGTATTTCAAAGAAATGAAAAAAGAACTGATTCAAACATTCCCTTTGAATCAGTTCTTTTTTGTTAAGCCTCTAGATTTTGTTTTTGCTGCAGTTCAAACTGCTTCTCACTTCTTCTGGCCATAAATAGATAACATAACACTGCTCCTACTTCACAAAGCGCAATAACAATACCCATCGGTAATGCTGTATTACTTCCACCGATACCTACTAGCGGAGCAACAAGAGCTCCTGAAATAAACTGTAATAAACCTAATAAAGCTGATGCTGTTCCTGCAGCTTGTTTCTGATTTCTCATCGCTAATGAAAACCCAGTTGTTGATACAACCCCGACACTTGATACGACAAGGAATAACGAACATAAAACACCAATTAAACCTATTCCTAATACGATTGTCAGTAGTAAAGATAGACCACCAACAGCTGCGATAATAATACCCGCAACAAATAATGTCTTCTCATTCACTTTCCCCGCTAAACGACCCGTTACCTGACTAGCAATAATAATACCGATGCCGTTAATCGCAAAGAATAAACTAAATTGCTGTGGTGATGCTCCGTATATGTTCTGCAACACAAATGGTGAGCCCGAAATGTATGCAAACATTGCCGCTGTTACTAATCCTTGTGACAATGCATATCCCATAAATAGACGGTCCTTTAACAATTTTCCGTACGTCGCCAAAGTCCCTGACAAACCACCTGTTTCTCTTTCTTCAGGAGGTAATGTTTCACGTAATACAAAAGTAGCTGAGATTAACATGAATACGCTAATTGCTCCAAGAACGATGAAAACACCGCGCCACGTTGTAAACTGTAACAATTGCCCCCCAATAATCGGTGCCAAAATAGGTGCTGCTCCGTTTACTAACATAAGCAGTGAGAAAAACTTCGTCATTTCAGAACCTGAGTACATATCTCTTACCATCGCACGTGATATAACAATCCCGGCTGATCCTGAAGCTCCTTGTAGGAAGCGCAATAATACTAATGTCCAAATAGATGGCGCAACAGCACAAAGTAAAGAAGAAGCAACATAAATAATAAGAGCAATAATAAGTGGTTTGCGTCTTCCGTAAATATCACTAATTGAGCCAACAAATAATTGCCCTACTGACAACCCAAGCAAACAAGCTGTTAATGTAAGCTGCGCTAGGGATGCACCTGTTTGCAAGTCATCCGTTAACTTCGGTAATGAAGGCAAATACATATCAATAGATAATGGCCCAATCGCCGTAAGTGTCCCTAATACAAGAATCATCCACAACCTGTTTGCCTTTACAGGTTTATATATTTCGTGATTAACTTCATTCACTTTTTCAATTCACCCTTTCCTATACACACTGAATCGTAACAATTATAGTTACACCATAAACATACGTCAAGTACAGTGCATTTTCCTCTTTCATAATGTAAAAAAAGCGATAGAAATTCTACCGCTTTATTTTTTCACATTGCTATTCGTAAATTTAGATACCGAGGCCATCGTCTCTCCCGTATCTAAATATGTAATTTGAATTGGATCTCCTACTTCTGTAAACATAGCATATGGGAATTTCTTCACTGGTATCATAAATACCTTTTGTTCATTCTCTAAAAGTACGTACACGATTGTATTTTCACCTGATTTTTCTTTATATACACGTTGTACAATACCTTCTTTTTGCGCTTCTTTTCCTGTTGAGGTTGGTCTAAATGTATCACCATTACCGCTCATTACGTTTTTATAATTCTCAAGCGCTTCTTTCTGCGAAGAACCTGTCGCAAATATTTTTGCATTAGCAGCATATACAACTGTATGCGCACGTACTAGGCCTCCGTCATCAACAACCGGAATAATCCAAGCTGGTTTTCCGTATACGTTATAAATGACAGGCATTGTCCCATGCCATTTCTCTCTCTTAAAGGAATTATCCACTACTTCTGTAGCTGCTGAACCATCCATAATCCCCTTTACTTCTTTTCCATTATAATAATATAGCTTACCTGTGCGTGCATCTACTAATGAATAGCCTAGAGCTGAATCTACTCCTTCTTTTGGAGAAGTAAAGTCTGTAAAATAATACAGTGTTCCATCTTTACCAAAAATCGGGGTCACGCCTTCTTTCGTTCCCCACTCAGTCGGAATTTTCATATCTGTTTGTGAGAATTTCGTATTCCAAAATCCGTGAATATATTTACCAAAGTACGTATTTAACGTAGATGCAGTCTCATGATTTAATACACCATCAACAAATTTAGGTGCCTTTCCTTTATCATATCTTTTCACTTCACCTGTTTGTGCATCTACTACGACAACACCTTCTACTTCAAATCCAGATCTTCCTGAAATAAATTCACCGTACGTCATTGTATAATATGGTTTTCCTTTATCATCAACCTCAAATTTAGGTTTTCCTTTAAAGATTAAATTTGGTTCTGCTTGCCTTACCACACGCTCTAAATTATTACCAAAAAACATGCTTGGCACATATTTCATTTTATAACCGAGGTGCAGTTTCGCTTCCGCATCAGGATTCGTACCTGACATCGTTACATACCCTGGAATTGTCTCAGCTTTACGTGCTTTAAAAAACCCTGAAACTTCAATCGGCGCTACATATAAAGCTTCGCCGTTTACCATTTGTGGCGTTAATTCTCCTAGCTCAAAATAAGCTACTTTTGGAATATCACCAAATACTTTTTTCATCTTATTCTCCGCTGTCTTTGGCGGCACTGTAAACGGCTGGTCATTTTCAGTAAATGGCTCTGAAATATCTTTCTCTACCTTAACAACAGAATCATATTTCTTTTGCGAGATTACTATATCGTGCAAATAACCAAAGTAGCCGTAACTTGCGAGTAAAATAAACATTAGAAGTCCTTTTAATGCACCTTCTAATTTCCCTATTTGATCTTGTGAAAATAAAACAAGCCCAATTAAAATTGCTACTGCAACAGAATAATGAGTAAGAATCGAATCTACTCGATCATCAATTAGCCAAAAGTATTCATAGATTGCAATACCTATCCAAAATAAAACAGGAATAACTAAAATAGATGATTTCTTACCCTTTACAACCTTCTTATCTCCCTTCTTATCCACTGCTCGAAGCTTACTACTACTTCTTGTCCATGGAATCAAAAACAAAGTAAGAATAGCTAAAACTACAAATTTCATCAAAGGCACTGTCCCCTTTTCTTTTGTATTCCCTTTTAGTATAACAAATAAAGGTTATTAAGGTGAAAATAGGAATAGTTATATTTTTTTACTACTTAATACAATCCCGCTCACTACATATAGAATAGATGCAATATAAAAAATTGTACCAATCGTAAAGAAATCTACTAAATATCCCGTGGCAATAACCGCTACTGCTCCGCCAATGGATGTCCACACATGGTATTTTCCAATCTCATAACCAGCCTTTTCCTGCGCAACCTTTCGTGCTAACGAAGTCTTCTCAGTATTACGCTGCACAGCACCTAAAACGCCCATTACAATTTGAAGAATATACACATGCCAAACTTCCGTGGCAATTGGAAAGCAAAGCATTAAGATTGCCATGGACCAAGCGTATATGATTAATAATTTTTTATCCCCTACTTGATCAGATACCTTTCCCACTAGTGGATATACAAGTGCTGATGTTAAAGCAAATAAGCCATACGCCCAGCCAAATTGCGAGAAGCTATTTCCAACGTTTCGAAGCAATAATATATAAAAAGGAAATACCATACTTCCTGCCATCATGATGATACTTTGCGAAGCCACAAATCTTCTATATGTCATTTCGTATACTCCCTATAAAATAAATTCACAAATCTCTCTTCTGAATCTACTTCCTTCTTTTTCTTGAGAAATTCTTCAATGCGAGGATATGCCCTCTTTAACTGCTCTTTCGTTGGATAAGAATAATACGGCAAATAGTAACTACCATTATGCTTTAAAGTAATATCAATCATCTTTCGAATGACATCCTCTGTTTTCTTTATCTCACTCTCTGAGCGTCCCTGGTTAATCAAAAGAACCAGCGCAAACATATCATCTTTCGCATAGGACAAAACTGCATTTTCATTCTTTTCCACGTAACGAATCGTAATGTTGAGTAAATTAAACTCTTCTTCATTTAATACGTTACGTAAATCATCTATATACTCTGTGAAAGCATCTATAGGCACAAAGTATTCTTGTAACACTTCGGTCCTATTTGGATTTTCATATTCCATAAAAGCACTATCTGATCTCATAACGTTATTACGCGTCTCATACTTTCCATCTGTACGTTCAAAATAACCTCTTTGTATATCCCAAAATGTATTCTTTCCCCAATCACTATAACGTGATAACCCAAGTAAAAATTTCGGTGCAGCTATAATATTTTCTTCCTTTAATTCACTGTACTCTTCTCTCATATTTTGATTTTGTGCCAAAGTATAATCTGTCACATACATCTCTTTTAAAAATGAATTTGGAGCAACAGAAATACGCGCTAAGTGCATACGAACATTCTCATCTCTTTTCACTTTCTCTTTGAAATAAGATGCGTATTCTTTATAATCTATCATTCTCGTGTGCATTTCATATAATTCATCATCTGTTAACTTCAGCGTCACATCTAAAATAACTCCAAATAAACCGTAACCCCCAATGACATATGGAAATAACTCTGCATTTTCTTCTCTACTTACATTACGTACCGTGCCATCTGCCATTAACAATCTAAATGAATCTACTGTATCAATCAGTGCCTCATGACGAATATCACGCCCGTGTACATTTACACTTAATGAACCGCCAACAGTAAAAATATTTTGAGACTGCATGACCTGTACCGCAAGGCCATAAGGATTTATTTTCTTCTGAATATCATTCCAGGTGACACCACTTTGAACTGTAATCCGCTTCTTCTCTGGATCAAATTCTAATATTTTATTATATCCTTTCATATCGAGCATCGTGCCATTCGGATAATATGTCTGTCCTCCTTGGCTATGTTGCATGCCTGCAATGGAAATTTTCTCTCCTGAAACTTTTGCATCTCGCACTAATTTTATTAACGAGTGCTCTTCCGTAGCACTTTCAACACGTTTTATTTTTGTCGGAAGCAATTTACCTACATCACTCATAATAGGATGATCAATTTGTTTTTTATACGTATGTACAGACGTTGCAAGCAAAACCGTATATGCGACAATGACCGCTGCTATCTTTCTTTTTTTCAAAGGACACTCTCCTTATTAGCAACAAAAAGAGATACCCTTTCTTTCAGGTACCTCTCTTGACAGTGATTACTTTGCTGCTGGCAATTGTATTGGATCAAATTTATCATACGATGTAAACTTTGCATCCGTAATAATGTGCGCTTTATCCTCACCATTGCTACTCATAACCATATCTATCTTTGCTGATTCATATTTAAAATCTTTTGTAATAATATATTCCCCATCTATTTCTTCTATCTTTGCATTTTGGCCTTGTAGCATTTGTTTCTGCTTTTCATCCATACTAGCTAGCATACTCTCTGTCTCTTGCCCTTTTAATGCAAACTTCAGCTTATAATTATCTCCACTTTTCTCCATCTTCACTTTATTTAAAATTTCCGATGGAATCTCTAAATTATCTACCATTCCTTGAGTCGCGTTCATTCCGTTAGCATTCAATTGTTCCTCTGGTACAGACATAATTTCACCCGTATTAGGATTTTTCAACTGACCAGCAATTTTGCCACCCACATCATAAACAACAACCTCTGTACCAGAAACATTCATTTCAGAACGAGAATTTTTTTTCTTCGGCTCTAGTTGCATTTTAGCCTTTATTACATTCATCTCTGTTCCTTCAGCCTTTATTCCCACATCATATGTCATCGTTACATTTTCTTCGTTTTTAAAAGCTTCATTCGCTTTATTAAAAACATCCTTCGCTGTTAATTCCTTTTCTTTCTGCACAGCTTCTTTTTTCGGTTCGTCAGTCTTTTTTGTTTTCTCATTACTACACCCTACTCCTAGACCGACTGCAAGTACTAAACTTGAAATTAAAATAAGTTTTTTCATAACGTCCCCTCCTTCCCAAAAATAATATCATCTCTTTTCCTATGAAATCTATATAATTCGTAATATTTATCTTTAAATTTATTTCCTATATAACAACATGTTTGAGAAAAAGTTTAAATATGATGTAAATAATAACAACTCATTTCAGGAGGTCATTATGAAAGCGATTATTTGTACAAAGTACGGACCACCTAATGTTCTCCAGCTTCAAAATGTAGAAACGCCTAAACCTAAAAAAAATGAAGTATTAGTTAAAATTCACGCAACAAGTGTATCGACTGGAGATTGTAGAATACGTGGCTTTAATAGCCCCCTCTTATTTTGGATTCCTATGCGGATCATATTAGGTTTCAGAAAACCGAGAAAACCTATACTTGGCGTAGAGTTATCCGGTGAAATCGAAGACATTGGAACAGATGTAACACAATTAAAAAAAGGAGATCAAGTTTTTGCATTAACAGAACTAAACCTTGGTGGTTATGCGGAATACACATGCGTGCATGAAAGTGGATTAATAGCATTAAAACCTACCAATGTGACATATGAAGAAGCTGCCGTTATTCCTTTTGGCGGAACTTCAGCATTGCACTTCCTTAGAAAAGGACAGATAAAAAAAGGGCAACGAGTACTTATATACGGCGCCTCTGGGTCAGTAGGGACAGCTGCCATACAACTTGCTAAATACTTCGGGGCGACTGTCACAGCCATTTGTAGTAGTTCGAATTTCGATTTAGTAACAACTTTAGGGGCAGACAACGTAATTGATTATATGAAAGAAGATTTTACTAAGCGGGGCGAGCACTACGATATTATATTTGATGCAGTTGGAAAATATAAAAAGTCTCTTTGTACAGATGCATTAATGCCTAATGGAAAATATGTATCTGTGAACGGAATGATGGCAAAGGTCAGTAAAGAAGATATGAACCTGCTAAAACAACTAGCTGAAACAGAAAAGCTAAAACCTGTTATTGATAGAACTTACCGATTAGAAGAAATTGCTGAAGCTCATATATATGTAGAAAAAGGACATAAAAAGGGGAATGTTTCGATTATCTTAAAATAAAATATATTCCGAAAATATCATTGACAATTCTTTTTGTACGATTTACTATTAGTACCATATTCAACACTACATACACATACTCTTATCAAGAGTGGCGGAGGGACTGGCCCGATGATGCCCGGCAACCGAGCTTATGACGTATAAGCTAAGGTGCTAATTCCTGCAAAACGAGTTTTCGTTTTGGAAGATAAGAGAGGAATCTATTTCGTCTATTCGGCACCTCTCTTATTTTTGGGAGGTGCTTTTTATTTTGGAACGTATATGAAGGGGGATTTATAGATGAAAAAGGTATTATTAAGCATTGTAAGCGGAGCAGTATTATTATTAGGCGCATGTAGCGTGAGTTCAGATAAAGAGGTAAAAGCATTAGACGAGAAAAAGATTACTGTCGGTGTAACAGGTGGACCACATGAACAAATTTTTGAAAAGGTAAAAGAAGTTGCAGCAAAAGATGGTCTCGAAATTGATATAAAAGTATTTAATGATTATGTAGCGCCAAACGTATCATTAGATGAAAAAAGCCTTGATGTAAATAGTTACCAAACGAAATCGTATTTAGATGTATTTAAAGCTGAACGCAATATGAAATTAGCTGAAGTATTTTCAACAATAACATTCCCTATGGGCGTATATTCTAAAGATATAAAAGATGTAAAAGACTTAAAAGAGGGCGATGCAATTGCTGTACCAAATGACCCAACAAATGAACTTCGAGCTTTAAAATTATTTGAAAAAGCAGGGGTTTTAAAAGTTGATCCAAAGGCTACAGAAAAAGCGACTGCAAAAGATGTAATTGAAAATCCAAAAAAATTAAAGATTGTCGAATTAGAGGCATCTCAATTACCAACGCAACTAAGTGAAGTGAAAGCAGCTGCTATTAACACAAACTTTGCATTAGGTGCAAAATTAAGTCCAGCGAAAGATTCTATCTTCCGCGAAGGAAAAGATTCACCATATGTGAACTGGGTCGTTGTTCGTACTGAAAATAAAGATGATGCCGTTGTAAATAAATTAAAGAAAGCTTATCAGTCTAAGGAAGTAAAAGAGTTTATCGAGAAAAAATTTGATGGTTCAGTTTTACCATCTTGGTAGGAGCTGACGATAATGATTGAATTAAAAAACATATCCAAAGTATTTACAACAAAAAAAGGGAATGTTGAGGCTCTTAAGTCTACTTCCCTTAAAGTAGAAAAAGGCGAGATATTTGGAATCATTGGGTATAGTGGCGCTGGTAAAAGTACATTGATTCGATGTGTAAATTTATTAGAAAAACCAACGACAGGAAATATCATTGTAAACGAACAAGACTTAACAACGTTATCGACAAAAGAACTAGCAAAAGCGAGACAAAAAATCGGAATGATCTTCCAAGGATTCAATTTACTTAAAACTGTTACCGTTTATGAAAATATCGCATTACCGTTACGGCTTGCTGGCATTCCAAAAGCAGAAATTGAAAAAAGAGTAGAAAAGTATTTACGCATTGTCGATCTTTTTAATCGAAAAGATGCGTATCCAAGCGAACTTTCTGGTGGTCAAAAACAGCGTGTTGCAATTGCTCGTGCGCTATCACATGAACCTGAAGTGTTATTAAGTGATGAAGCAACGAGCGCATTAGATCCCGAAACAACCGATTCTATCCTTGATTTGTTATTAAAGATTAACGAAGAAATCGGAATTACGATTTTACTCATTACACATGAAATGAATGTCATCCAGCGTATATGTGACCGCGTTGCTATTATGGAACATGGATCTGTAGTCGAAAGTGGGACTGTAAAAGATATTTTCACAAACCCACAACATGTAACCACGAAGAAATTTGTAAATAGCGCATTTGCAGCGAAAATTCCAAAAGAGGTACAGAAAGAACTACAAAGTACTGGAGAAATTGTAACACTTTCATTTATTGGCACTACTTCAGGGGAACCTGCCTTAGCCGTTGCCACAAAACGTTTCCAAGTTTATCCGAATATTTTATCCGGTAATATTACGCAGTTAAAACATGAAGCATATGGGAAACTAGTCGTTCATATGCAAGGGGAACAAAATGAAATCCACCGTGCTTTATCATTTTTACAAGAGCAAGGAATCATCGTAGAAGGAGGTAGAACAGATTATGGGAAACAAGTCCTTTTTGGATGAATGGGGTAAAGTCATATGGGAAGCCACAATCCAAACCTTTCAAATGACATCTATCTCATTACTCATCTCGATCCTTATTGCATTACCACTTGGCGTCACACTTGTTTTAACGAGACCTGGTGGGCAGCGTGAAAATAAAATCATCTATCCTATTCTTAATACAATTATTAATATCATTCGCTCTCTTCCATTTATCATTCTATTATTCTTTATTTTACCTTTTACAAAGTTTCTAATGGGAACGTCCATTGGCGTGCAAGGTGTTATCGTACCGCTTGTCGTCTTCACAGCCCCTTATATCGCACGTTTAATGGAGACAGCTTTACTAGAAGTCGATCGCGGTGTCATTGAAGCCTACCAAGCGATGGGCGTTTCTACTATAAAAATCATTTGGCACGTTATGGTGAAAGAAGCACGTCCCTCCCTTGTACTCGGATTAACAATCGCAACGATCGGCTTAATCGGCGCAACAGCAATGGCTGGCCTTGTAGGTGCTGGCGGGCTAGGGGATTTAGCATACCGCTTCGGACATTTACGCTACGAGCCTGAAGTAATGTATGCAACCGTCTTTATTTTAATTATCCTCGTTCAAGGATTACAATCTTTAGGGAATGGTGTTGCACGAAGATTGAAGAAAGATTAAAAAAGAAGGCATCTCACCCTGGTGAGATGCCTTCTTTTTTATCTTTTAAATCCACCTTCTGAATGAATAACTTGCCCAGTAATCCACTCGGCCTCTTCACTTACTAAAAATTTAATGAGTCTAGCTGCATCCCTTGGCTCACCAATTCTGCCAAAAGGAAACATCGGCTTTAACCCTTGTTTTATCTCTTCAGTCATCCATCCTGTATCGGTTGGTCCTGGATTAATTGCATTCACTGTTATTCCTAAATGAGCTACCTCTGCTGACAACGTACTAGTAAGAGCATCAATAGCTCCCTTCGTTGTCGCATAAGCTAGTTCTCCTGCCATAGGACCTTGAAATTGCCCCGAAGTAATATTAACAATTCTACCACTAGATTTCTTATCAAATCCCCGGGAAAATTGACTACTTAACAGCGTAGTCGCACGAACATTTACCATATAATGCTTATCTAATTCTTCAACAGTCAACGTAGAGAAATCATTATTCGTAGAATATGCTGCATTATTAATTAATATATGAGGGTACCCTAATTGTTCAGTAACTTTATTTATAAGCTCTTTTGGTGCATCATTCTGAGTTAAATCTAACTCCATACTTGATACTTTAACACCGTTTTTTAGTAACTCTTCTTTTAATTGTATTTGTTCATTTTTATCAACGCCCCAAGGCATCTCTTTATCGTAAGCTGTCCAATACGTAAAAAATATATCGTATCCTGATTCAGCTAATTCTTTACAAATCGCTGCCCCTATACCATCTAGACGACTTACCCCTGTAATAACTGCTACTTTATTTTTTAATTGGTTCATCATATACTCCTCCAAGTTTAAAGGACGCATATTTTATATAAGAGATATAAACTTTCCCACAAAAAAGACAGATACATAAAATAGGCACCTAGCCTTATAAAAGGGATGTACAAGCCAAATATGCATTCCTTGAATGATTTACAGATAACTAAATAAACCCTCGCTTATGAGAGAAAAATTTATCTATCTAGTAGTTTCTAATCATTACAAGTTCATCCACATATTGAGTCTTTGTCTCCTTTACATATATCTCTATTCTTAGTTTATCAAAGCAGATAAAATGTTACAAAAAATAAAACAATTATTCACAACCTATCCTTGTTCACATTCTCTCCATTGTGAATCTTTTCACATTTGATATATAATAAACGTGTAAATACAATATTGGAGGGATTTCAATGGTTATCAATTTTTTAAGAACTGATAAACGTGCTACTTTCATATTATTACTTTTACGGCTTTACATAGGATATACATGGCTCGCTGCTGGGATAGGCAAAGTCTTCGGACAATCTTTTGACGCAAGCGGTTTTCTAAAGGGTGCTATTGCTCAGGCATCAGGTGACCATCCTGCAGTACAAAGTTGGTGGGCAGATTTTCTTCAACATTTTGTCCTTCCAAACGCAGACCTATTTAGCTTTTTAGTTCAATGGGGAGAAATTTTAGTAGGTCTAGGTTTGATTTTAGGCGGATTAACAAAAACAGCTGCATTTTTCGGAATCATAATGAATCTTTCATTTTTATTAAGCGGAACTGTTAGTGTAAACCCAAACCTGCTTATTTTGACTATGTTCATTTTAGTTGCAGGGCAGAACGCTGGACGTATTGGATTAGATGGCTATGTTTTCCCTAAACTTTTCCGTAAAAACAACCACAGAACATATAAATTAAGTAAAACTGCGTAGTAACAATTTACTTTTAAAATATAAATAAGAAAAAGAGCCTGAATATAGGCTCTTTTTCTTATTTATCCTAATTTAAACTTTTAACGAACCACGAAAACCTCTGGCAGCATAGTAAGAGTCTGCTCCATTGTGGTACACGAAAACATGTCCAAAGCGATAATCGCAAAATAGAGCTCCACCAAGCTCTCTAATATCTGAAGGTGTTTGTACCCAACTCGATGATTTCATATCAAAATCTCCAAGTTGTTGTAACTCTCGATATTGTTCTTCCGTTAATAACTCAATACCCATAGCGGCCGCCACATCAATAGCGTTATTTTCTGGTTTATGCTTTTTTCTTGATTCTAACGCTTCAAGATCATAACAAAGACTTCTGCGGCCTTTAGGACTCTCCTTTGAACAATCATAGAAAGTATATTCGTCCTTTTCTTCATCATAACCAATAACATCCGGCTCACCACCAGTTACTTCCATTTCGTTAAGTGACCACAATTTTTCATTATTAGTAGTCAGCTTCGCTTCAACTTTAGCCCATTCAAGACCTTCATGGCGGTTCATGTTTTTCTCAAAACGAGCTTGCAATACTTTCAATAACTCTTCACGTTTTTCTACTAGTAAGTCATTTTTATTTCCTGTCATATTAGTCCTCCCTGATGTATGTACTGATAGTAGTTTAAGTATATATTTTATAATAAATCATCTCAATATGAAGACCGTTTCAATCATATGTCTTGTACAAACATCTATTACAAAGTCCTAAAACCCTCCATACTC
>NZ_JBEUTW010000053.1:0-17965 GCF_040492675.1 Bacillus sp. AP50 | reverse complement strand
GTCTTACACTATATATTGGCAGGTAATTCATATTTCGTTCGATTTTTTTAAAGTTTTTTTTATATAAATTAATATTATGATTCATTGAGTTCATAAGCTTCACTTATAACCACACATAACTATTATATAATTTTCCAATTTCTGATAAAGATTTAAAATAATTTATATAGTCAAATTTAGGAGGATATATGATGAAAGCTATCGTTGTAACGTCGTTCGGTGGTCCTGAAGTGATGAAATATACAGATTTGGATATACCGGCTATTTCAGAAGATCAAGTTTTAATTCGCGTTGTTGCTACTAGTGTAAATTTCGCTGATATTAAATTACGTTATGGTAAAAAAGGAAATAAAGCACTACCTTTTATTCCAGGTATAGATGCCACTGGTATTGTAGAACGTGTCGGTTCTCATGTGAAAAATATTCACCCTGGACAACGTGTCATTGCTTTTCCTCAAAATGGATCTTACGCAGAATACGTTGTTGCAAATGAAAATCTTACTTTCGTATTACCCCATGAAGTTGACTTTCAAACTGCAGCCGCTTGTCCAATCGTATCTTTTACAAGCTATAATTTACTCGCAAATGTTGCAAGGCTTCAACAAGGTGAATCTGTACTCATTCATGCGGCTGCTGGCGGAATTGGCACTACTGCTATTCAACTTGCTAAACTATTAGAGGCTGGAACAGTTATAGGCACTGTCGGAAGTGAAGCAAAAAAAGAAATTGCTTTAGATGCTGGAGCTGATTATGTTATTTGTCATCAAGATGAAGATTTTGTAGAGAAAGTCAATGAACTGACAAATGGTGAAGGGGTTGATGTAATTTTAGACTCTATTTCTGGAACGGTTTCTGAAAGAAGTTTAAACTGCCTTGCTTATTACGGTCGCCTCGTTCATTTCGGTAATGCTAGCGGTGAAATTGGTAACTTTCAAACGAAAGATTTACATGCAAGTTGCCGCTCTATACTCGGTTTTAGCTTTGGAACCACACGAAAAAAGCGTCCTGAACTGCTCCAAGAAACTGCAAATGAAGTTTTCCGTTATTTGCGTGACGGACGTTTACAAATTAAGGCTACGAAATCTTTTCCACTTCAAAATGCAGGGAAAGCACATGAATGGGTCGAAAGTAGAAAAAGTACAGGGAAAGTAATACTAACTGTTTAGTCCTCTTCCTGAAATGAATACTGGAAACAGAGGTGGCATTCATGGGATCACGAATTATGCATGTTATTATCGCTAGTGGTATTGCTGAGAAACTATCAATTCACGATAAGACTTCTTTCTTACTTGGAGCTGTAGCCCCTGATGCTGTTCATTCAAAAAAAGAAAAAGGAACCTCACATTTTTATGCCGGTACAACGAAGAACTATACGAGAAGAATAGATTATGATTCATTTTTTCATAAATATGAATCATATATAAATTCCCCATTTATTTTAGGCTATTATACCCACCTCATTGCCGATGATAATTGGCTAAGTGGATTTTTTCTACCTTGGCTAAAAAATAGAATAGAGAATGACGAAACTATCGCACCCCTGTACTATAACGATTTTAAATTGTTAAATGCAAAGTTGCTTCATCATTACGATCAAGAACAACAGCTTTTCTCTCTTCTCAATCAAGAGGCTCACATTGTGGATATTGAAGAGGTTTCTAAAGAAAACGTTTTAGCTTTTCGAAAGTATCTTTTTGAAGATATGTTGTATCCAAAGCAACATTTGCATGAAGACTTACAAGTATTTACGTTTGATCAAATCGTTGGCTATATTGAGACAGCTATTGAAAAAGGAGTATTTTTTATTAAACAACTCTCTAATGAAAAATCCACTTCAAAAATTTAATCCCCCTCAAATATATTTGAGGGGGATTTTCACATAGCAATATTATTATTGGTTCTTCTCCATAACCGCAAAATAATTCCCTTCGCTATCAGCAAAGTTAAACACTTTACCAGAAGGCATAGTTACCATTTCTCCAACAGTAACATTTTTATTTGTTAAATCTGTATATAGTTGATCAAGATTTTCTGAGAAGAACATTAAAGACGGTGTACCAAGATTCAATTCTGGGCTCATTTTCGAAATAACTTCTTTATTATGTAATATAATGCTCGTTTCCGCACCGCTTTTCGGAGCGATTTCAATCCATCTCATTCCTTGCTTATTATCTTCCTCTGCAACTACATGAAACCCTACCTTCTCCGTCCAAAAATTTACTGCCTCATCTTGATTATTTACATATAACATAATTTGTCCTACTTTATGGATCATTACATTTCCCCCTAATGGTTTTTATATTCTATGTAGCTTTCTACAAATACTATCGTTATTCCTTTTGAGTTGGTATGTACTTCTTTGCAAAATTTATCGACTGACTCATCCCATCCAGTTCATCAAAATAATCATTTCTTTCAATCATGTTATATCCGTCGAATCCAATTTTATCTAATACTTTGAAGAATATATCGAAATCTACTTCACCATTCCCTGCTGCGACTTCTATATACTTAGTTGAACGATCACTTTTCACTTCTTTACAATCTTTAATATGAGTTTGTACTATATAATCTTTTAATAGTAATAAACCTTCTCCCGGATTTTCATTTACATCACTTATTAAATTTGCTGGGTCAAAGTTAACAGCTAGTCCTTTCGAGTTTGCAGTTTCTAAAAATCGTTTTAATACTATTGCTTTTTCAGATCCCGTCTCAATGGCGAAGAATCCTCCAAATCTGAACGCTAAGTCCCCTATTTCATTACAAACACGTAGCATTTTATCATAGTACTCACTATTTTCATCATCAGGGATTTTCCCAATATGGGCTGTTACTATGTTAGCTCCTAACCTTAACCCTTTATCAGTAATATATTTAAAACTCTCTATTACACATTCAGCTTCAGTTCCTATTATTCCATTTTCTCCGAAGCTAATTGCTAATGACGGGACTTGAATCTCATTAAAAGATAAGTTTTCTTTTAATGTATTCCATTGTATCTTTGAGATGTTAGCTAAGTTGAAAGTCGGATTCATAGCATATAATTGAATATATTCTAAATCCCATTCCCTTGCTTTTTGTATTCCTTCGTTTACTTCAATATATTTCGTATTCAAAAACATTCCTAATTTCCTATCCATATGTGTACCTTCTTTTTATTATTTCGCATCATTTTAATATTCGACTTTTTTATATTATTTCCTCGTATAAACCAAATAAATAAACTACCCTTTTTTCGATACTCCCAGTAGAAGCATATATATGATAGGCACATTAAAAACACTAATACAATTCCCATTATCACTTGTTTACAAACAAAAAAGACGTAACTACAAATAGTTACGCCTTCTCCATCATTTATCTAGGCTTTTTCTTCCCAGTAAATGCTGGTTTCTTTTTCTTTGGTGCTTTCGGTTTCGTTTCTACGAATGATCCTTTGAACATTTCTTGCTTCGTAAATACGATGCCTAGTTTTTTCGCAAATTGCAGTAATTTGCGCTCTTCTTGTGGAGTTACAAGAGATACGACAGTTCCTTCTTTACCCATACGTCCAGTACGTCCTGAGCGGTGAATGTATTGGTCTACTGTGTCTGGTAATTCTAAGTGAATTACATGTGTTAAATCGTCAATGTCGATACCGCGCGCTGCAATATCAGTAGCAAGTAGAATTTCTAATTTTCCTCCGCGGAAAGCACGCATTGTCGCTTCACGCTCTTGTTTACTTGCTTCTGCATGAAGAGCCGCCGCTTTCATTTTACGGAATTTCAATTTCCCAGTAATTTCATCTAAACGGAATGGATCGTTTAAGAAAGCAACTGCTTTTACATCGCCCATATGCATAATTCTTCTTACGTAATCATTTTTTTCGCGTCGCTCACAAATGATATACGTATGCTCAACTAAGCTTTTTGATTCTGCACGTGTTACACGTACTAATTGTGGTTCCACTGCTAAATCACGTGCCGCATCTTCTGCCGCTTTTGTCATTGTCGCCGAGAAGAATACTAATTGACGATCGCGCATCGTTGATTTAATTACATCTTGCACTGCGCCCATCATTTTTTGCTTTACAATTTGATCAAACTCATCAAATACAATTGTTTTTACTTCATGCATTTTTAGCTTTTTCATACGAATTAATTCTAAAATACGGCCTGGTGAACCGACAATTACTCTTGGGTGTTTCTTTAATTTTTCAACTTGGCGCTTAATATCTGCACCACCAATTAAAGATGCACCTGAAATTTCAGTTCCTGCTGTAAACTTTTGAACCTCTTCATGAATTTGCATTACAAGTTCACGTGTTGGCGCTAAAACAACAACTTGTGGCTGTTTTACTTCAGGATTAATTTTATGTAAAAGTGGTAATAAGTACGCTAATGTTTTTCCTGTTCCAGTTGGAGATTCAGCTATAACGTCTTGTCCTTCTAAAATAGTTGGAATCGCTTGTTTTTGAATTTCAGTTAACTCTTTAAAACCAGCCTTCTCCCAAGCTTGTTGTAAAAATGGTTGCATATCTTTTATCATTTGTTTTTCTCCTTTATCTCTATTTTTGAAGAAAATGCTGTATTGTTCGCACCGTTTCTATCATGTGTGAAATAACAGCTATTAAATCATCAACATGGTCTTCTGTAATCGCTTTTTGAAATAGAACCTCTACCTTATTATGATATGAAATCGCTTGCTTATTATATTCGTATGAAACTTTCTGCATAATCATTCTTTCTTTTCCCCATATAGAACGCATTAATGTTTCAATTTCTTCGCATTTTATTTCTGGTTGTTCTAACGGGAATGAAAATGCTAGCTTCATTTCACAACCTGGTGTAAACTGAGGCACTTCTAGTATTTCACCAGACAAGTTCTTTGCATCCACAGATAATGAAAATGTTGCTTCTACTAATGGTTCAAACGGTTCTGTTAATTGAAATGAGATATGATATATACGACTTAATGAAGCAAGATCCATCATATCTTTTCGATCTGTTACAAGAATATCTCCATGTAGATCAAAATCATACACAGCACCTTCTACGATTACTTTTAAATTGTCAAAAGCAGTTGGATCAAACATAATTTCCTCCAAAAAACAGGCGCCTTTCGATGGAAAGGCGCCACTTGATGTATATATAGTTTACAGATAAACGAGATGAATTACAACCTTTTAGAATAAACCTACTGCTTTTCCATCTTCATTTACATCCATTTGAAGTGCTGCTGGTTGTTTTGGAAGACCTGGCATTGTTAACATTGTACCTGTTAACGCAACGATAAAGCCTGCACCGATAGATGGTTTTAACTCACGAATTGTAACGATAAAGTCAGATGGACGACCTAATTTTGTTGCATCGTCAGAAAGAGAGTATTGTGTTTTCGCCATACAAACTGGTAGGTTACTCCAACCTTCTCCTTCATATTGAGCTAATTGCTTACGTGCTTTCGGAGCAAATTCAATATCTTTTGCGCCATATACTTTTTGAGCAATTGTACGAATTTTTTCTTCTAAGGGTAATTCTAATTCATAAAGTGGTGCGTAGTTGTTTTCACCTTTTTCGATTTCTTTTAGTACTTTTTCAGCAAGGTCAACTCCGCCTTGGCCACCCTTCTCCCAAACTTCTGTTAAGGATACTGCATAGCCACGCTCATTACACCACTCTTGTAAGTATGTAACTTCTGCATCTGTATCTGTAATGAATTTATTAATTGCAATTACGAAAGGCACACCGAAGCTTTGAATTGTTTCAACATGCTTCTGTAAGTTTTCCATACCTTTTGCTAATGCATCTACATTTTCTTCTTTTAATTGATCTTTTGCTACGCCACCATGCATTTTAAGCGCACGAATAGTCGCAACAATAACAACTGCTTCTGGTTTAATGCCAGCTGCACGAGCTTTAATATCTAAAAACTTCTCTGCACCTAAATCAGCACCGAATCCAGCTTCTGTAATAACATAATCACCTAATTTTGCTGCCATTGTTGTAGCGATAACACTGTTACAACCGTGAGCGATATTCGCAAATGGTCCGCCGTGAATGATAGCTGGTGTATTTTCTAACGTTTGTACTAAGTTTGGTTTTAATGCATCTTTTAATAATAATGTTAACGCACCTTCTACACCTAAATCTTTAACCGTTACAGGTTGATTTGCAAAGTTATAAGCAACTACGATGCGAGATAGACGCGCTTTTAAATCTTGAATATCTATTGCAAGGCAGAATACCGCCATAATTTCAGATGCTACTGTAATGTCAAAACCGTCTTCACGTGGTACACCTTGAACTGGTCCACCAAGACCAATTACTACGTTACGAAGGGCACGATCATTTAAGTCAACACAGCGTTTCCAAACGATTTTACGTGTATCAATTCCAAGTGTGTTTCCTTGTTGGATATGATTATCAATAAACGCTGCTAATGCGTTATTAGCAGTTGTGATCGCATGGATATCTCCAGTAAAGTGAAGGTTAATGTCTTCCATTGGTACTACCTGTGAAAAACCACCACCTGCTGCTCCGCCTTTTAGTCCCATCGTTGGTCCAAGAGATGGTTCGCGAAGTGCAATTACTGTTTTCTTACCAATTTTGTTAAAAGCTTGACCTAAACCAACTGTTACTGTTGATTTACCTTCTCCAGCTGGAGTTGGGTTAATTGCTGTTACTAAAACAACTTTACCGTCTTCCTCATCTTGTAAGCGCTTAAAAATATCAAGAGATAACTTACCTTTATAATGCCCGTATGGCTCTAATTCATCTTCTAAAATATTTAAATCAGCTGCAATTTCTTGAATCTTCTTCATACTCGCTTCTTGTGCGATTTCAATATCGGATTTCACTGTTGTAGTAGTTGTCATATACCCTAGTCCCCCTTTAATTGGTTCTGATGATATTGTATCAGTTTTTTGTATTTTCTGCACTTATTTACCTCCTAAAAATTCTTTCATTTCTTTATACGTTTTTTAACATAAATACCCATAAGAATGTTAACGATTGTTGCAACTCTGTAGGTAGTTGACCTAACATCTTCTCATTTACTCCGCGCTTATATACGCCGATGCCATCTACAACTTCAAAACCTTGTTCTTTCGCTAACTGTTCAAATTCCCAAGGCATCATCGTATTACAAACAACGTCTTTTCCGTACAAGCGAGGATAACTATTCTCTCGTGGCTTTGCTGTCGGTCCTAAAATTGCAATACATGCATATCCATCTTTCTTTAACACACGCTTTATTTCATTTAACGCTCGTAATGGCTCTTCCGTCCATTCTAAAGAATTAATTGCCATAATTGATTCAAATTGCTCATTTTCAAATGGTAATGCAGAAAGATCTCCTTTTATAAAAGATAAATTCGGTCCTTCTCCGCGTTCCTTACCTTTTTGAATCATCACTTCCGATAAATCTACTCCCACTGCTTTATAGCCTGCGCGACTTAATTTATATGTACCGTAGCCATCACCACAACCAACATCGAGCACTTGTGCTTCTTTCTTCACGTATTGTTCAAAAAACGGAATAATTGTACTTCTGCTACCACTGTCCCACATTTCCTGACTATTTTGATTCCAAAACTCTGCGCTACTATCCCATTTCTTCTCCGCTGACTCGTGCCAATTAAATTTCGTCATACATTCCCCTACCTTCACGTATTATCATTCATTTCATTCTACATCATTTTCCAAAATTCCTGTTTTATCCCGCTTGCAGTAAGACACCTTCCTCAAAATTCAATGGATGCGGATCAGTTAATGGGAGAGAACTGCTCATAAAAATCCAATTGTTGCTGGCTGATAATCAGTCCTAGTGGAAAAAATCCCACACTTTATCTTCAATAGGAGATGGATATGTTAACGATGGAATGCGTATTCTCCAATTTTTGCTTTACTTGGGTTTAACTCATACTCATGCTCTTCTCATTTTGAAAGATACTATAGATACACCCAATTGAAAGAGAGGGATGTACATGCGAAGAAAGAGAAATCATCATTTTAAAAGTGGTGAAAAAAACGAAGAGTATGCTGCTGAAATATCACCAGCTGGCATTCCAATTAGACATAAGCGTAAAGAAATTGCAAATGAGATAGAAGGTACAAATACCGGCACAATGGTAGGCTATGTCGCTTTATTTCTTTCGTTATTCTCCATTGCTTTTTATCCAGTTACGCTCGGCTCCCTAGCAATTTTAGTTGGCCTATTAGCTGTCAATTTCGGAGCAAGAACACTTGGATATACAGCAATTGGTTTTGGTAGTTTTTCTGTTTTATTTACTTTACTTTATCCGCTTGCTTTGTCAGCGTTTTAAAAAAACACACCAAGTTATACTTGGTGTGTTCATTCATGATACAACATAATATGACCGCATCCACAACAATGTTTCGCTGTAATTTCTTGAAACACTGGATAATTTTCTTCATCTCGATGCTCAATAAATACTTTTTCAAATCGATACATGTTTGGTGCATATGCCCAATCTTGTTTCGTACGTGCATATAACGTTGAGGAAAAAAACTCCTCACCACCGCAAACGATACATGTGTTCTTCATCGCTATCCCTCCTATGCTTGTCTTACTTCATCTATATGAACATAAGCATAAAAAAAAGACCTTCTATTACTAGAAAGTCTTCTCTGAAACAAAAAGAAATGTACCAAACATTCCTACTCCGCTATATTCTTTTGAAACACCAGCTTCTGTTTTAAATGTTTGCTTTACAGTCATAAAGAATACACCATTTCGTGCATCTGTACTTTCAAATTGTAGTTTTTCTTTTTTACCATCTACATTTTGCGTGCATTCAAAACTACTCTCATTACAATTCAACGCATACTTATCCTCTACATACACTTTAAAATCTGATTCTTTCGGACAAGTTATAAGTAATATTGCCACGAGAATAATACTTATAATACCCACAATTGTATAATATTTCTTCATTTGTACTCCTTTCAAATGACAAGAAAACTTGACTTCATACGCCAAGTTTTCTTAGTCAACAACCCATTGCCACTCTTGTTCTTTCTTATCAAAAATGAGCCAACCTGTTTCTGTTGCTTCCTCTTTCAATTCATCGATATTATCTAACACCTCATCCGTACTTTCATACGAACCAACTACATATACCGGAATTTCAAGACCTCTTCTTGACTCAATCTTCCCTGCTAGATCTATGTAAAGACCATCTTCCATTAGTGGAATCAGTCCCATGATCAATTCTTTTGAAATTGCTGGGAAAATTTTTGATTTTTGGAAGAAAGAAAAACGTTTCTTACCGAAAGCACCGAGTTTATACGGAATGACTTTACTTAACATTCCTACAAAATCAGCAATTCTACGATAATACACTTTGTTGTACCATCCGTCATCATGTGAAAAATAAACAAATCGATTTTTCAACAGCGGAAAGAATGTTCTTGCAAGTGGTTCTTTTTTGTGAGCCAAATATAATAATTCTGCAATTTCTTTCGGCTCTAATTCATCTAAATCGCTTGCATCATCAAAATCTACCCAACAAAATTCATCAAATTCATCAATCTCTGCTTGAATTAACTTATGTATATTTTCTTCCTCAACATATTCAAATAAAGTATGATAATGAAAATCCGTCCATTCAAAGTTGTGCTTCAAAAGCAACACTTGATGAAGCGGTGAAGGGATGTTACTCGCAAACTCTTTAAACGTAATTCCTGATGTAATAAAACAATGACCTCGACGATTACCATTAATATATATCATATTCTTTACTTGGTCAGATCCTCCAGACAAAGCACCTAGCCACCTTCGTTTTATATGTTTCAATTCTATAGCATATTTTAACATGAAAAATTTTAGAAACATAGAAAAAACTTCAAAAACTATTTACAATTTCATGTGTTTTATTACATAGTGATTACAAGAAAAAACGCCTGCTCATAAGCAGGCGTTTTTAAAGGATTTCATCAGGGTTTTGAGGATGATGATTTCCCTCTTTCTTTTCTTCTTTTTGGAACATCGATTGAATTTTATCAATTGTTTGTGGAGCTAATTCAATCATTTTTTCTGCTAAATGTGTAGCATTTTGTAAATGAAGAATATTTACTCCATCTTTATTCACCACAAGAAATGCTACTGGTGTAATAGAAACACCACCCGCGCTACCGCCACCAAATGCAGCGTTACCGTTTGCTCTTTGTCCATCATTCGTTTGGAAATCAGAACCTCCTGCTCCAAAACCGAACGCTACTTTAGAAACCGTTAACACCACACCACCGTCAGCCGTTTGAACAGGCTCTCCAACAATCGTATTTACATCAACCATTTCTTTTAAATTTTCCATTGCTGCTTTCATTAACCCTTGAATTGGATGATCCACCGTTCATAACCTCCTTTGTCATATCTTTCCTAGTTTTTCCGAAAGTTTGTGAACTAAACATAAAATTTTATATTGATTTCAAAAAACTTAAGTTGTAATATTTAGAAAAATAAAAAAGAGGTCGATTCGTTATGATGCGAAAATTAACAAAGAAAGATCATGAACAAGTATTCGCTTATCTAAAAGAAGAAGCAGCCCTTAACTTGTTTATTATTGGAGATATTGAAGCTTTCGGTTATGACACAGATTTTCAAGAACTATGGGGAGTATTTAAAGAGAATGGAACATTAAAATCAATTTTACTCCGATTCCACGATTCATTTATACTATATAGTAAAGAAGACTTTGTTACCACTGATTATGAGGCACTTCTTTCCGCATATAAGCCACTTAAACTCTCTGGTAAGTCAACCATTGTAGAAAAGTTTGAAACTGCTCCAAGTCTACAATTAGGCGTCAAAAATGAAATGTATTTTTGTGAATGTCTAAATGACAACAACTTACCTGACACGCCTATTCATGAAACGATTAAACTTGCGTCACTCGATGATATAGAACGAATTATGAAATTACGAAGTGACATTGCTGAATTTCCGACTACCAATGAATCAGAGAAAATATTAAGGCAGGCTATCGAAACGAATACAGGACGCACATACTATATTGAAAAAGACGGCGTGATCATCGCATCCACCTCTACTTCCGCTGAAAATTCATTATCCGCTATGGTAGTTGGTGTATGTACACACCCGAATTATCGTGGAAATGGATTTGCTTCACTCATATTACAAAAAATGATTCAAGACTTTACGAAAGAAAGCCGAACACTTTGTTTATTTTATAACAATCCAGTTGCTGGACGAATTTATAAACGACTAGGATTTAAAGACATTGGAATGTGGACGATGTATCGATAATAAGAAGTAACTCTATAAGAGGAAATAGTCGTAACTTAGTAATACAAGCAAATTACAAAATAACTCACACCGTTATTATGAAGATGGAGAAACTACTTGTAAAGCCGTGCCCCTAACTAAAACATGTCATGTATTCAAGCTAAATTTAGACAGATAAACGCCCCAGTTGTTGCATCTACTCCAGCAATTGGGGCGTTTATCCTCAAATTCTTTCCACTATATTTATGAAACATTTATCACACTTATGTCGCTATTATCTTTACGTACAAATGCCCTTCTAAATATTACTGCGTCTTATTATACTTTGCTTTAAAATCAATATATTCCTGTTTCGCATCTTGGTTATTACCTTGGTGACTATCAAAAGATGTATGTATTTGTGATATGTATTTTACTAACTTGCCTTCATCATTTCTTTTCTTATAATTTATTACAATACTTACTTCCAATATCTGCTTTGAACCATTTTTAGAATCAATATGCAATGCGATTGATCCACCATCATATTCATCATATTGTATTTTCAGAGTATCATTAATGATACTCTGAAACTCTAATTCAGTTAGTTTGTATCCAACAGTACTAGGCTGATCAAACTTTTTTATATCATCCCCGGGCTTCATCTTTAGTTTCCCTATTCCTTTTAAACGATCTACAATTAAGTTCACATATGAAACATCCAGATTCGATTCCGGACTTTGTACCTGTCCATTTTTATACATAATATTGGTACGATAAACAACTTCTTCTTTATTATCTTTGCTGTCTACTGCTGAAGTAACCTCTTGTGTTGTATTTCCATATAAACTTTTATCTTTCGTATTATATATCCCTTCCGAAGTTTGATAGATTGTTTTTCTATGCTCTCCATCTTCCTTTTGCTCATATGTACTATATATACCTCTTTGTTCCACATACGCATATCCATCATCACTAGCAGACATAACAGTCTTCATATCCCCTTCATCCAACGCCTTTACTAATCTCTCATACTCTATCTTTGTCTCTCCAAAACCACACCCACTTAATAAACTTGCCACTATTGACACGACTATCATCACCTTAGCTTTCTTCTTTAATTTCATACTGTCACCTCGTTAGTTACTCTAGGCATTTTTAGTTTCATTATGTTCCCTTTTTGATAGTAATACACTTCATCTTTACCTAATGGTGCTTCGTTGCTTATATATTTTATGTTGAAGATACTTTGATCATTTAATGGCATTGCGATAATTGCTGCTGTTAGCTTACTTCTCATTTTCATAGGTAGAGCTTCACGATTTCGGTCCATGTAGTCGTGGTGACCTGCTAATACAAAGTAAATGCCCACTGTACGAGATAGATCAATTAAAGTTGCTGCATCTTCCATTTCTAAATAAACAAATTTACTAAACTCTTCAACATTTGTCATGATAATGAGTTGTTTTGTGAATGCAGGAATTTCTCTACCTTCTTGTCTTGCTTGTGCTAATTCAAGAGCTCGTTCACGAATTACTTCCATCCAATACTTCGCATGCATATTGATTTCATTTTCGTCTACAATGTAGTGCGTCACATTATCTTTATATTGAACGAAACTATACTCTGCTGTATCCACTAACGTCACACTTTCAAAATAATCTTTATTCAATTGAGATAGGATGCTAGATACAATTTGTTTTCTCATACTATCATCTACACTATAAATCATTAAATGATCATTCCCTGCAATATCATGAGCTACAACTTCTACGTTTGCAAAATCAAGCCCCATTGGAATTCTTGCTGCTTGTAGGGCTTTTGTAACGTCTTTATTTTTACGATAAGTAGCAATATCAATAATTTCTGGCATCATTGGAATTGCCTTCGGACGTTCTCCATCCCATTCTCGGTCCATATCATTTGCTTCTTGTTGTAATAATTGAATTTGCTGTAATTCATCTTCTGCTTTCGTAGGTAATGCAACCTGGAATAATGTAGGAGATTCTAGTTTTATTAACGCTCTTCCTGCTGTTTCTTCCACTTTTATATCAGATCTCCCTACAATACTAGCTACTTCACTTTGATCAATCATATATAGGCAAGTTTGAATTTTAATATTATTGTACAATTGAATTCTAAGTGCATTTTGTCGCCCTGCACTAATTAAGGTATGAATTCCTAAACTTGCACCATCTCGGACAATTTGCATAATTAGCATTTCAAAGCTTTCATAGAACTTCGCTTCTTTTACTGCATCATAATTGTCGATCGCAATAATAATATGTGGTATTTCTTTCCCACTTGCCTTTTCATACATTTCAATATTTGCAACGTCATATTCACTTAATAATCGTTTACGATTTTTCATTTCTTGAGTTAATCTTTCAACAAACTTTAAACATTTTTCAGATTCATCAATCGTAATCGTATCCGCTACATGAGGTAATCCTTTTAAAGGTAGAAGACCATTTGTTCCAAGGTCCACTAAATACACATGCAAATGCTCCGGACTATGCTGACGAGCTACATCCATAATGACTGATTGTAAGAATGTTGATTTTCCGTAGCCTGGACTTGAGAAGACCGCTACGTGTCCGTCTTTACTAATATCTAATGTTAATGGTGTTTGTGATTGTAATTCAGGCTGATCTAGTAGACCAATTGTTGCTTGTAATGGTTTCTTTTCTTTTGTCCATGCTTCTTTGAACTGAATAGCGTGTAAGTCTTGTAAATATACGCTTTCTGGAAGTGGTGGTAACCACGGTCTAGCTAACGCTTCAATTTCATTTATTTCTGCGTAATCGTGAATGTAGTCAATAACAGCATCCAGTTCAGATGGTACGCTTATTACTTCTTTACTGCTACCAAGTCCACTTAAGTCTTCACTTAATATTTCATATTGTCCTAGATCATTTATTGCATAGATTGTTGCGTCTAAATGTTCTTTATCCTCTTTGTTTTCTACATAGTCTGCTCCGCTCCAAGCTGATTGGAATAGTTCATATATTTCATTATTCCCAACTTGTAAGTAAGCACGTCCTGGTAATGTAATTTCAGCAGCATCCGGTGTTTTTAAAATTTCATTACTATCTGACGTATTTTGAACTTTTAATGCTAGTTTGAATTTCGAGTTACTCCAAATTTGATCATCTACAACACCACTCGGTTTTTGCGTAGCTAATATTAAATGGATCCCGAGTGAACGACCGATACGCGCTGTTGAAACTAACTCTTTCATAAATTCTGGTTGTTCTGACTTCAGTTCCGCGAATTCATCACTAATTAAAAATAGATGTGGCATCGGTTCACTTACTAAGCCTTCTTTATACAGTTTTTGATACTGATTAATATGGTTTACATCATTTTCCCCAAATAATCGTTGTCTTTTTTGTAATTCAGCTTTAATTGATGCGAGCGCTCTCATACTTTGTGCTCCATCTAAGTTCGTAATTGTTCCTAATAAATGCGGTAAGTTTTTGAATAAATTCGCCATACCGCCGCCTTTATAGTCAATTAGTAAAAAGGCTACTTCGTACGGATGGAAATTAACTGCTAGAGATAAAATGTACGATTGTATAATTTCTGATTTACCTGAACCGGTTGTACCTGCTATTAATCCGTGTGGTCCGTGTGCTTTTTCGTGTAAGTTTAAGTTTACGATATCTTCTTTCCCACGTAATCCAAGTGGTACAGCTAAAGATTTATGCGCTGCATTTTTCTCCCAACGACTTGTGATATTCAGTTCTTTTACTTTTTCAACGCCGTACATTTCTAAAAATGTTACGCTTTCTGGAATACTATTTTTTAAGTTTTGCAAATGATTTAATGGTGCTAATGCCCGTGAAATATCTTCTAAATTGAACCCTTTCGGTACGTGATTTAGTTTAAATTGACGGTTAACAAGCTCTCCTTGCTCTAAGATGATGTTCCCTTGTTTTGCATCTCTTATATCTATTACCGTTTTCACATGCTCCGGTAAACTTTGCATAACATCTTGTACAAATACAAGTGATACACCTAATTGACTCGGATCATCATTAAAGAATTCCATAACAACATGGTCTAATATTAGTTTTTCATCTGTAATGAGAACGACATAGTGCGGTGCAAAGTACATTTTTTCATTAGTAGAACTTTTTTCATCTAGTTTTAATTTTCGTTCTTTCAATATTTGATACAAACTATTTAACACTTGATCACGGCTACGATCATGGTATACAAATCCACGTACATTTATATCGCGAACACTTCCATGAGGTAACCATCGCATCCAATCCCATTTTTCTTTTTCTTCTTCCGGAAAAATAGTAATAAACTGCAAGTCATAATAACTATGGAATAAAGCCGTTTGTGCAACTAATAATTGTAATTGCTCTAACACTAAAGAGCGTTGGCCAATATAACCGACTGGTCCATTCATTAAATCTGTTACAACTGGTACATCTTCCAATGATAGATAATGCTGTCTTAGTTCACGTGCTATATCGATTAATTCATCTTTCGTTTGACTAAATTCTTCTTCATTAAATTGAATTTCAAAACTCGTATTAGCTTGTCCTGTTCCAACGCTAAATGTTAAGAAATCATGATGTAACATTGTTTTTTCATAAATTCTAGGATTTACTTGAACTGCCATATTACGTATTACTTCTACATTTGGATTGTGATAATGTAATGCGTGACGCTGTTTTTCACTTTCTGCATGTAAATCTTTCGTTTTTTGTTTTATATACTCTCTATAGCTTTTATCTCGTTCAACAATGTCGACTTTATATTGCTTCAAATTTTTAATATACGATGTGACAGAAACAATGATTGTTACTAATGTCATCGCAATCGATGCGATAATAAACATTCCATATTTCATGAAAATAGCAAGTAATACAGTTACGACAATCATGACAAGTGAAGGTGCAATGATTCTTGCTAAATGCTCCGTTGGTTTTGATGGCATACTTGAAGGCTTTGCAATTGTCATTTTCTCTTCTGGTTCACGGTAAATAATACGTGGTGAACGATGATAGTCTGGATAACCACTTTGATAATTCGTTTCTGATTCTACTAAAATAGGTAACGCAGATTTCACTTTATCTTCTGAAGAAAGTACTTGAATGTCTTCACTACCAATCTCCAATAAAATACCATCAAAATATAATACGTCTCCTGATTCCAACATAACGCTATCTTTTAACTTCGTATAATTATGAAATACATCCCCGCCATACACGTTCACTTTAAAAGAATCGTACAACGTTTCGCGAGATAGCATTAAATCTACACTAGTCCCGGTAATAGAAATATCATCGTAATCGTTTTGACTCACTGTAAGAGAATGTTTCGTTCCAATATCAAATACTTTAGTTGTGCCAACAATAGATATAAAGATTTTCAAGCTCACATCTCTTGTTTTCCCAATCTCAATTTCCTTATTGAATTCTATTAATTGATCCTGTACCATCCAAGCATTTACTTCATTATTCCACTTTAACTCTACTTCTTGTTCTAAACTTGGATTCGTAATATCATTTGTCCACTCTTTTCCAATCGACACTATTGATTGCTCATTTGGATGTAATGTGCACTTATATATTTTGTCTCCATAAGTCAATACTAATAGTTGCTCCATCCGTGTTCACTGCTCCTTTTCAACTGTCTCATCAAGTGCTTACTCTTTTTTCTCTGTGTCCGACAAATTTTTATCGTTTGATGAATTGCCATATTTCTTTTTATATTCATCTAATTGTTGCTCATATGTTTTTAACTTTTGATCACGTTCTTCCCCTGATAAATCCGGATTATTTTTCAGTGATTCAATTTGTTTAACAAGGCCGTACATAATAAGCTGAGGATCATCAAGTGTCTTAGCTAAATCTAATGATTTATCAAAATTACCTTTTCCGTTATACATCCAATACAGCAAATACTTTTCATCACTTTTCAAACTAATGTTTTTCATAATCGATTTCTTTTGAGCTTCACCTAGTTTTTCAGCTGTAATGTATGCAAATGCTAACTCATATTTAGATGCAATCGGTAATGATTCAAACTCCTCTTCATTCAATTGCGTAATGACTTTGTCATAATCAGTTGCTATGAAACTTGCATTTGCTTCTAACAATTTATTTTGATAAGGAAATTTTATAAAAGTGAAATATATTAAAGGAGCAGCTAAAATAACTGTCGCCGCTATGAAGGAAAAAGCTAAGTATTTAAATGATTTATAGCTTTTTTTAGGTACTAACTGCATATTTTTTTCTGTTTTTGTTTGTTCCTTCTCAAAGCTGTCATCAAGAAACTGCAGTAATGCATCTAAGCTTTCCATTTGAGCAACGGTCTGTTCAAATGTTGTTTCTTTTGCATCTTTTAGTAACCCAGCATACAAATCATCAAAGTTATGTTTTTGGGAGAATAAAGCAATAATTAGACACTTATATTGTGTTAAAAATTGCTCTTCTAATAATGGGGTTGGCGGAACAATATCTCGAATTCCTCTATGTATAATACTTGGTATTAAATTAGCATTAAAAACTATATTGTCTGGATGTAAAAAGAACGTGATTCGTTTATTTAAATATTTACGAAACTGCGCAACATTCCGAAGTAGTCTTAATTTCTCATTTCTTCCAAAACGGCTAAGATCGTCCCACTTATATAATTTTTTATCTACTTGATATAGAAACGTAAACATATCATCCGTTTCTTCTATTGTTAATGGTACAAATTCAGATGATTCGCCCGT